>NZ_JBFTZN010000017.1:0-39817 GCF_056406775.1 Allobosea sp. P1_A7 | reverse complement strand
CTTGGAACGCTCATCGACGACCAGCTTGAGGAACAGCGCGCGCTCGGCAGCAAGCCCCTCGCCAAATGGCAGGGCGAAGACGCCGCGCACCGCCTCGATCAGCGCCAGCGCATTCGGCATGTCGCCCGACCTGGCTGCCGCATCCTTGGCCAAAGCCTCGAACGCCTCGCGGTCGGATGATGTCAGCATGTCCGCGCGCTCGCCGGTCTTCACGGGCGCCCCCTTGGCCGCCAGCTCCTGCGCCAGCGCAATGGCCGCAGCGACGAGGTCGCCCTCGACGACCCGGTCGACGAGGCTGAGTGCGGCCGCCTTCTCCGCAGAGATCGCCTCTCCGCTCAGCATCAGGGGAAAGGCCTTCGCCGCACCGATCACGCGCGGCAGGCGTTGCGTTCCGCCGGCACCCGGAATGATGCCGAGCTTGATCTCGGGCAGGCCGAGCTTTGCCGCTGGTGCCGCCACACGGCCATGGCAGGCGAGCGCCAGTTCCAGCCCCCCGCCCAGCGCGACGCCCTGAATGGCAGCCACCACCGGCTTCGCGGAGCCTTCGATGATCGCGAGCACGCCAGGCAAGGTTGGTTCGACCGGCGGCCTGCCGAACTCGCTGATATCGGCACCGGCGATGAAGGCCCGCCCGGCGGCCGCGATCACGATAGACTCGACCGCCGGATCGGCAGCCGCGCGCGAAAGCGCATCGACGAGAGCGGCCCGCAGGCTCGCACTCAGGGCATTCACAGGAGGATTATCGATGGTCGCGATCGCCACCGGGCCGCGCTGCGAGAGCCGGACGGTCTCCATGGGCATGTTCCTCACGCTTTCAGTCTGCACTGCAGAATTGAATGCTGCATTTCTCGGACTAGAGAGGCGACTGGCCACGGCTTGTCAAGAATGAGCAGAACGGCTCCGGCGGCGCCACAAGTGGGAACTGCATTGCAGAATGAACGCCCACAACTTGACCGCTCCGGAAGCTGCATGTCATGCCTTGCACGGATCGACGCTAGGACGGATCGTTCCTGCGAATCCAGTATCACGGCGCATCCTTCCGACAGGCAGAACAGCGCTGCTGGGATTGCGTGAAGATCGACAGGGGATAGGCAAGGGATGACCGCGACCGTTCTGACTCAAAGCCCCTTTCCCGGCGTCCTCCAGATCACCATCAATCGCCCCGACCGGCGCAACGCACTCGACCGCGCAACCTATGGCGGATTGATCGCGGCCATCACCGCAGGCGAAGCTGATGAGGCTGTCCGCGCGCTGGTGCTCACCGGCGCGGCCGGGTGCTTCACCAGCGGTAACGACATCAAGGATTTCGCCGCGGCCTCGGGCGACGGTGCGCGCATCGCCATCGATTTCCTGACGACGATCTCGACGGCGAAGAAGCCGATCGTCGCCGCGGTCGAAGGCTTTGCCGTCGGCATCGGCACCACCATGCTGTTGCATTGCGACCTTGCCTTCGCCGGGCGCAGCGCCAGCTTCCGCCTGCCCTTCGTTACACTCGGGCTCTGCCCCGAAGGCGGATCGAGCCATCTGCTGCCGATGATTGCCGGCAGCAAGCGCGCCGCGGAACTGCTGCTGCTGGGCGAAGCTTTCCCTCCCGAGACGGCAGCCGAAGCGGGCCTCGTCAATGCCGTGGTGGCGGAAGGCGAAGCGCTCTCGATCGCGCTCGACAAGGCGCGCGCGCTCGCTGCCCTGCCGCCGCAATCGGTCGCCCTGACGAAGATGCTGCTGAAGCGCGGCAATGCCGCCGCCGTGGCCGAAACGATCGCGCTCGAAGCCAGGCATTTCGGCGAGCGCCTGGTCTCGGCCGAGGCGCAGGCCGCCTTCGCCGCGTTCCTGATGAAACGCTGAGGCCATGGCGGCGCAGCTGTCGGACGACCCCGAACGCGGCGAACGAGCCGGGCCGAAGGAAGACCGGCATTTCGTCACCGCCCTGGCGCGCGGGCTCGATGTGCTCGCCTGTTTCAAGCGCAACGAGGATGCGCTCGCCAACTCGGAAATCGCAGCACGCTGCGGACTTGCCCGCTCCACCGTTTCGCGGCTGACTTATACGCTGACCAAGCTGGGCTATCTCCATCATGTCCCGCATAGCGGAGCATACCGGCTTGGCACCGCGCTGATCGCGCTCGGCGCCACCGCGCTTGCCGGGCTCGATGTCCGCCAGATCGCCCGGCCCGGCATGCAGGAACTCGCCGACTTCGCCAAGGCCTCGGTCGGCCTCGGCGTCCGCGACCGGCTGAGCATGCGCTATATCGAGTGCTGCCGGGGCGAGGTCGCGATCGCGCTCAACATCGATACCGGCTCGCGCATCTCGATGGCACGCAGCGCCATGGGCCGGGCCTATCTCGCCGCCTGCGACCCGGCCGAGCGCCAGGCCATCATGGACGATTTCCGCTCCGTCGACGACGCTGCCTGGCCGAGTCTGCGCGAGGGCATTGAACAGGCGCTCGAGGAGTATCGCATGACAGGTTGCGTCCGCTCCTTCGGCGACTGGCAGCCGACGGTGAGCGCGATCGCAGTGGCCTTCCACCCCGGTGGAGGCCTGCCGCCGATGACGATCAATTGCGGCGCGCCGACCGTCATCCTCGATCCCGGTTTCCTGCTCGAGGACGTCCGGCCGCGCCTGATCGCGCTGGCAGCCAGTCTTGAAGGAGTGATGGGTTCGTGATCGCATCCGACCTTCCCCTCGCCGGCATTCGCGTTCTCGATCTCTCGCGCATCCTCGCCGGCCCCTGGTGCGGCCAGGTCCTGGCCGATCTCGGCGCCGATGTCATCAAGGTCGAGCATCCCCAGCGCGGCGACGATACGCGCGACTGGGGCATGCGGCTCGGAGAGCGCAACACCTGCTATTTCAACAGCGTCAACCGCAACAAGCRCTCGATCGGCATCGATCTCGGCCAGCCCGAGGGCCTCGCCATCGTCCTTGAGCTCGCGTGCAAGAGCGACGTGCTGATCCAGAATTTCAAAACCGGCGGCGCCGACAAGCTCGGCCTTGGCTATGCCGCGCTCAGCGCCGGGAACCCCGGCCTGATCTACTGCTCCATTGCCGGCTACGGCTCCGATGGACCGGAGGCCGCACGACCCGGCTACGATCTCGTCATCCAGGGCGAATCCGGCCTCATGGCCATGAACGGCAATGACGACCAGCCCCCGCTGAAATTCGGTGTCGCGATCGCCGATCTCTTCACCGGCCAATATGCGGCGCAGGCCGTGCTCGCGGCGCTCGTCCAGCGCGGACGCTCCGGCAAGGGCAGGCATGTCGAGATGGCGCTGTTCGATTGCGGCCTCTCGGTCACCTCCTATTACGGGCTGGAGGCCCTGGCGCTCGGCGGGGACCCGCCGCGCTACGGCAACGCCCATCCCTCGATCGTGCCCTATGGCGTGTTCGATGCGGCGGACGGCGCGCTCGTCCTCACGGTCGGGAACAACGCTCAATATGATCGTTTCTGCCGTTCGGTGATCGACCGGGTCGACCTTGCCGAGAACCCGCGCTACGCCACAAATCTCCAGCGCACCACCCACCGCTCCGAACTGTTGCCGCTCATCGAGGCGGAGCTGCGCGCCCGCCCGCGCGCCGAACTGCTCACGAAACTGGCGGCGAACGGCATTCCCTGCGGCGAAGTGCTCGGCCTCAACCGCGCCTTGCGCTCGGAGCGGGCTGGGCGGGCCGGCATGCTGGTGGAGGACGGGGACAATGCCGGCGCACCCGCCGTACTCGCTCCGCCCTACCGCCTCGATGGCGAACGGCTGCCGGTGCGCCATATGCCGCCGGCGCTGGGCCATGACACCTGGGCAGTCCTCGCGGACGAACTCGGTCTGCCTGCCGAGCGTCTGGACGCATTGAAGGCGCGCGACGTAATAGCCTGACGCCGCGCGCCCGCCGCAACTACGCGGCGACCGCCCGTCTCGACCGCAGTTTCTCCAGGGACCACATGAAGACCGGCCAGAGCAGTGCCGCGATCGTCATCGAAGACAGCACCATCGAGACCGGGCGGCTGAAGAAGGGCAGGATGGAACCGTCCGACTTGATCAACGAGGTGACGAAGCTCTGCTCCACCATCGTGCCCATGACGATGCCGAGCACCATGGCAGCAACGGGATAGCCGTTCTTCTCCATCACAAAGCCGAGCAGGCCGAAGATCGCGACGCACCAGACCGCAAACAGGTTGTTGCCCGCCGTTGAGAAGGCACCGACCGCACAAAAGATCATGATCACCGGCATGACCGCCGAGCGCGGAGCCCCGACGACACGGCTCGCCAGCCTGATCATGATGATGCCGAACGGGATCATGATGATGTTGCCGAGCAGGAAGATGATGTAGAGCGCATACATGCTCGACGCCTGCTCGGTGAACAGCGTCGGGCCCGGATTGAGCCCCTTCATGTAAAGCACGCCGATGGCGATCGCCGTGATCGTGTCGCCGGGAATGCCGAAGAGCAGCGCCGGAACCCATCCCGAAGCGAGGGAGGCGTTGTTGCTCGCGCCGGCCTCGATCAAACCTTCGGGATGTCCGGTCCCGAATTTCTCCGGGGTCTTTGAGAAGCGCTTGGACATCGCATAGCTGACCCAGGCAGCCATGTCGGCACCGGCACCGGGCAGGACGCCGATGATGATGCCGACGATGTTCCCGCGCGTCTGCTGCTTCGGATATTTCTTGGTCAGCTCGATCTGCCCCTTGAGGATGCTGCCGAGCCGGCGGTGCTCCAGCTTCGGCGGCTCGCGCTCGGTCAGGGCCCGCATCACCTCGGCAAGCGCGAAGACTCCGACCAGGGCCGGTATCGGCTCGATGCCGCCAAGAAGATCGGTCGAGCCGAAGGTGAAGCGCGGGACGCCACCGGGATTGTCGATACCGATGCAGGTGATAAGCAGGCCAAGCAGCATCGCGGCGATAGCCTTGATCGGCGAGGAGCGGGCGACCAGCGTCGAGCACATCAGCCCCAGCATGGCGAGCCAGAAATTCTCGTAGGTCGAGAAGGACAGCGCAAACTCGGCCAGCAACGGTGCGATCAGCATCAGCGACAGCGTGCCGGCGATGCCGCCGAGCGCCGAGAACCACAGGCAGATGCCGAGTGCCGTCTCGGCTTGGCCCTTGCGGGTCATAGCATAGGCTTCGTCGGTATAGGCCGCGGAAGCCGGCGTCCCGGGAATGCGCAGCAGGCAGCCCGGAATATCGCCCGAGAAGATCGCCATCGCCGATGCGGTGATGATGGTGGCAATGGCCGCGATCGGTGACAGATAGAAGGTGATCGGCACCAGGAGTGCCGTCGCCATCGTGGCCGAGAGCCCCGGCAACGCGCCGACGGTCAGGCCATAGAAGGCCGACGCGACGATCGCGATCATCACATCGGTCTGGAAGACCAATCCGAAGGCCTGGATGACGGTATTCATCGGCTCACCACGGGAAAGGCAGAAGGCCGCCGGGCAAGGGCACGCGCAGCAGCTTCAGGAAAATCAGGTTGATGACGAAAGGCGCGATCAGCGCCAACGGCACCGCGAGCTTCGGCCGCGCCCCGAAGGCGAAGCTCGCGATCACAACCATGATCCCTGCCGTCGGCAGAAAGCCCAATGCCTCGGACGCAAGCGCATAGAAGGCGAGCAGGGCCGGCGGCAGCAATGCAAGCCAGTTCCGCCAGGCCGGCAAGGGCTCGAGCAGTTCCGGCGCACTATGGCTCGCGACATCCGCCTCGGCCACTTCTTCGAAATGTCGCCCGATACCGAAGGCGATCAGCGTGCCGCAGAGGACGAGGGCAGCGCCGACGGCCATTGGAAAGGCGGAGGGGCCGACCTGCTGGCCAGGGACCGGCGGAAGTGTGGATCCATAGATGAAGGCAGTGGCTCCGAGCGCCACCATCACGCCCCCGGTTATCTTGTCGGATAGAAGCATCGCAAAACGTCCGCTGATCCGTGCCGGGGCGGCGCCATGAGCGCGAGCGACCGCATCTCCCGCACTCATTTCAGGCAAAGTCTGAAAGATCGAGAAGCGGCGGAAGGATGAAGCTGCCTCACCCTTCCGCCAACCGTTTGCCGCCTCAGGCCTTGGCCAGGCCCGCCGCCTTCATGGCGGACGCCATGGCCTTGTCACCTTCGGCCATGAATGAAGCAAAGCCTGCCGGGTCGGCGAACTTCATGCCGAAGCCCCGGGCGTTCATGAAGTCCTTGTACTCCTTGGAGTCGAAGGCCTTCTTCAGCGCGGCGGCGAGCTTGCCCTGGATATCGGCCGGCAGCCCCTTGGGCGCGCCGATGCCACGCCAGGCGCCGACCGAGTAGTTGACGCCGAGTGTCTCGTTCAGCGTCGGAACGTCTTTGAACTGCGGATTGCGCTCGGTCGCCATGATGGCGAGCGACTTCGCCTTGCCGGCATCGATCATGGCCCGGGCTTCGGGCACCGAGCAGGTGACGATGTCGATGCCGCCGGCTGCGAGGTCCTGCATGCCGGGTGCTGCGCCATTCGACGGCACCCAGGCGACATGATCGGGCTTCAGCCCCATCGCCACCAGCCAGCCGACCAGCGCCAGGTGCCAGATGCCGCCCTGGCCTGTTCCCGAGGCCTTGAGCTTGCCGGGAGGCGCAGCCTTGATGGCTTCGGCAAGCGCCTTGATGTCCTTGTGCGGGCTCGAGGCGCTGACCTGCACGCCTGGCGGATCCTCGTTCATCAGCGCCAGCGCGGTATAGCTTGCCGGCGTGAGATCGGTGAGACCCTGATGATGCATCATCGAGATCTCGACCGTCAGCATGCCGATATTGTAGCCGTCGGGAGCCGCCGTCGCGATCGCCGAATGGCCGACGACGCCCGAGCCGCCGGTGCGGTTGACGACGTTGCAGGGCTGGCCGAGATCCTTCTCCAGGAGCGAAGCGACGATGCGCGCCGTCGCGTCCGTGCCGCCGCCTGCGCCCCAGGGGCAGATCATCGTCAGGGGGCGGCTCGGCCATTGTGCCTGCGCGATTGCCGGCTTGACGATCAGACCTGCCGCGCCTGCCGCTGCCGCACCCTTCAAAAGCTTACGTCTGTTGATGCCGTCCGTCATTCCCGTGTTCCCTCCGCTTAATCGATTTAGGTCTGGGATGCTTCTCCGCGAGTGCGGGGCTCCCTTGTCAGTCCGCCGCTATCTGAGCCGATTGTCGTTACGGAAACAACTGCTCTTTGAAGACGGGTTCACAGTCCGCATGCGACGGGCAATGCAGCCTTTCCAACCTTCTCGACCACCGCCCCGGTGCTGATCTCCGGCCCCGGCGTCGCGGCTTGAAGCGTTACGCCTGCCTTGCCCAGCAGCGCCTGCATGGCAGCCCCGACGGCAATCGCGTAGGCGCGCTGCGGCGCGACCCCTGCAATCAGCACCTTGTCCGAGGGGTTGGCCGTCACCAACCCGGCAAGACGACCCTGGCGATCGAAGACCGGGCTGCCCGCCTGGCCGGGTTGCAGCGGCGCGAACACCGCCTCGCCGGCGCCGAGGCGCACGGATTGTCCCGGCAAGGCCATCGCCGTGCGCTGCCCGCCGGAATCGCCGAAAGCCATCAGCACGAAACTCTCCTGCGCCACCAGCGCCTCACTCCGAAGGCCTGGAGGAGCTCCGGCCGCAGTGCCGTGGACATCCAGCAAGGCAAGGCCGCTCGCATCGTCCTTGATGCGCAGCCGCGCCGGCCGACCGGAAACCTTGAGCGATTTGCAGGAGTCGATCGCCGCCGTCGCAGTCAGGACGAGCTTGTCCGAGATAGCGAGGCCGACACCGAAGCGCTCCGTCGGCCTTGCCCCGACCACGACCGGAGGCGCCGCGCCTGGCGTCGCCACGCTCGCGACCGCAGGACCCGCCGTTGCAGGCGCAGGCCCGGTCGGAAAGGGTTCGAAGCTGCTGGCAATGGCGATGACGAGCTTGTCGATGCTCGGCGCGAGAGCCTTGTCGTAGCCGATCGAGAAGCCGCGCAGGCCGCCCGGCCCTGACGACAGGCGCCGGTAGAACCGACCCGACGGCGTCTCTCCGGTGACCACGAAGAAATCCGGCCGGAGCAGCTTGTAGGTGATTTTCCGCCCTGGAACGGCCGCGCTTGTGGCCTTCTCGAACAGCGCCTCGACAGTATCGCCTGCCGGTGCCGTGCTCGTGTCGAGCGTCACCCTGCCATCCTCGCTCTGCCAGCGGCCACCGCCGGTCGCGGTCGCCTCGCGGCGCGGCAGCAGCTTGGTCGGAATGCCGATGCGTATGCCGGTGCGTTCGTCGGTGATGACGCGAAATCCCGCCGCCTCGCGCGCCGTCCCCGCCGCCTGCGCCAATGCCCGGCGCTCGACGGGCGTCAGGATACCGTCCGGTGCGCCGCGTGAGCCGGCCTTCAGCGCGTTGATGCCACGAAAGGTCAGCGGCCCGTAAGAGCCGCTGACCGCGCCGTTGAAATGTCCCGCCCAGATCAGGTCGTTCTGGATCGCCTTGCGTTCGACCTCGGGCAAGGCGTCGAAGGCAGCCTGCGCCGCGGCAAGTTGCGGATTCGCCGCAGGTTGCGGCTGGGCTTGCGCGAGCGCCGGCAAGAACAGCAGCCCGGCAGCGACGAGCAGCCCCCTTGTCCCAAGCGAAGACCTCAACCCCGTCGCCATCACGCGCTCCCCTGCAATCGGCAGCATTGAAGCGTCATTGCCGGCGCATCCGCAACTGATCTCGTCAGGCGAGCATTTCGCGGACCAGCGGCATGACCCGGCGTCCATAGAGCTCTATGCAGCCCATGAGCCTGTCATGGCTAAGAGGCCCGGCGCTGTATTTCATCTGGAAGCGCGCCGCATCGAGCGCCTTGACCGTCGCGGCGATCTTGCGCGCGACCGTCTCTGGCGACCCGACATAGAGCGAACCGTAGTCGATCTCCTGATCGAACTCGGCGCGGTTCATCGGCGGCCAGCCACGCTCGCCGCCGATCCGGTCGCGCATCCGCTTGTAATCCGTGAAGAACTCCTCGCGCGCCCGCTCGTCCGTTTCCGCCACATAGCCCGGCGAATGCACCCCGACCGGCGGCACCGGTTTCCCCAGTTGCGCGAAAGCGCGATGATAGAGATCGACATAGGGCCGGAAGCGCGCCGGATCGCCGCCAATGATCGCGAGCATCAGCGGCAGGCCGTAGCGGGCGGCACGAACGACGGATGCGTGACTCCCGCCAACCCCGATCCAGGTCTTCAGCACCCCGGTTTCCAACGAGGGAAAGACGCGCTGGTTCTTGAGCGGCGGCCGCGTCGTGCCCGACCACGTTACCGCATCCTGGCTGATCAGTGCCGCGAAGATTTCGAGCTTCTCCTCGAACAGGGTTTCGTAATCGCGCAGCTCATAGCCGAAGAGCGGGAAGGACTCGGTGAAGGAGCCCCGGCCGAGAATGACCTCGGCCCGTCCGCCCGACGCCGCGTTGAGCGTCGAGAAACGCTGGAACACCCGGATCGGATCGTCGGAGCTCAGCACCGTGACGGCTGAGCCGAGGCGGATCCGCTCTGTGCGCCCGGCAATCGCCGCAAGCACGACCTCCGGCGAGGAAATGGCGAAATCCGCGCGATGATGCTCGCCGACACCGAAGAAATCGACCCCGACCTGATCGGCCAGCATGGCCTCGTCGATCAGGTTGCGGATGACCTCTGCGTGCGGCAACGGCTGGCCGTCCGCCCCGGAGGTGACATCGCCAAACGTGTCCAGGCCCAGTTCGAGAGGCTGTGTCATGCACATGTCCGTTCAGGCTTGCTACGGTCGAGGGAGATTGTGCCGAGATGAGCCCGGCAGAACGCATCCGCACCAATTGAGGCGCAGGACGCGTGCTTTCAAGGAGGCCCGCCATGCGTGCCGGTTCAGAGCCTCAGGCAGCGGATGCGCGGCTGGCTCCGCCTATGCTGCAGACACTCCGTCATCAGCTTTCACGTTGCACCGGCGAACACGGATGCTAGCCTTTGGTGATACCGCGCCGCCCGTGCGACTGCGCGACACTATCGATGACGACAGGCCGGACTGGCCGAAGGGACTGATCATGACCTTGCTCTCCCGGCTCGCGCTGATTCTCGGTCTTGCCCTCGCCGCCACCCCGGCGCTCGCCCAGAAGGCCTATATCCGCAACGATCTCCAGGCTGACGGGCAAAGGCTCGAGGAACGCCTGAAGCGCGACGTCTCGGCCAGCACACGCCCCGCGGCGGTCGCGCTGCGTGACGGCGAAGCTGCGCTCTCCCGAGGCGATGCCCGTGCCGCCCTGCCCCAGGCCAATGCCGCCGTCGTCGCCGATCCCCAGAATTCCGCCGGCTGGCGCCTGATGGCACGCGCCGCCAATGCGATCGAGCCGCGTGACTATCGTGAGCGCTGGGAACTGCGCGAACGCGCGATCAGTGCAGCCTACCTAGCCTATCAGCGCGCAACCTCCCGCCCGGACGAAGCAGCCTCGCTCGCGGTGCTCGCCCGCACCTTCGAGCGCAACGAACTCTGGCGCCCGGCCCTGACCGCCTATCGTCTCAGCCTCGATCTCCAGGACAATGCGCAACTGCGCACCGCCTATGAAGGCCTGCGCGAGAAGCGCGGCTTCCGCTTGCTCTCCAACAAGGTCGATGCCGATGCGGCGAGCCCGCGCGCCTGCTTCGAATTCTCCGAGCCGCTCGCCCGCGGGCGTGTCGACTTCGCGCCCTATGTCGCGATTTCCGGCGGCAAGGGCGATTTCGCCGTCAGCGCCGAGGAGCGCCAGATCTGCGTCGACGGCCTGCGCCACGGCGAACGCTACGCGTTCGTCATTCGCCAGGGTGTACCTTCCGCACTCCCCGACGAGAAGCTGCTGAAATCCGCCGATTATGAGGTCTATGTCCGCGATCGCACACCGTCAGTGCGCTTCACCGGCAAGAACTATGTGCTGCCGCGCACCGGTCAGCAGGGCATCCCGGTCGTCTCCGTGAATGCCGACAAGCTCGACCTCGAAGTCATGCGCATCGGCGACCGCAACCTGATCAACTCCGTCCATTCCGACGATTTCCTCAGCCAGCTCGGCAGCTACAACGCGGGCCAGATCGCGTCCGACAAGGGCCAGCGCGTCTGGGCCGGCGCGATGGACGTCAAGTCCGAGCTCAACAAGGATGTGATCACCGCCTTCCCGGTGTTGGAAGCGGTCGGGCAGCTCAAGCCCGGGGTCTACGTGATGTTTGCCAAGCCGACGGGCGGACAGGCCGCGCAGCCCTCGGGCGACGGCGACTATGACGACGGCTCGACCCGCGCGACACAATGGTTTGTCGTCTCCGATCTCGGCCTGACTTCCTTCTCCGGTCCCGATGGCGTGCATGTGCTGGCGCGCTCGCTCGCCAACGCAGCGCCGATCCCGAATGCGGAGCTGCGCCTCATCGCCCGCAACAACGAGGTGCTCGCCACCGCCCGCACGGATGCGAAGGGCTATGCCCGCTTCGATGCCGGCCTTGCCAAGGGCCAGGGCGGCAATGCGCCGGGCCTCGTCACCGCCCTGCTCGACGAGGATTATGGCTTCCTTGACCTGAAGCAGACTGCCTTCGATCTCTCCGATCGTGGCGTGAAGGGCCGCGTCGCCCCGGCCGGCCTCGACGCCTATCTCTATACCGAGCGCGGCGTTTATCGCTCCGGCGAGACCGTCTATCTCACCAGCCTGCTGCGGGATTCCGCCGGCGCTGCCGTCACCGGCCTGCCGCTGACTCTGGTGGTGAAGCGACCGGACGGTGTCGAGTACCGCCGCCGTCAGGTCGAGGATCAGGGTGCCGGCGGGCGGGCTCATTCCATCCCGCTGATCTTCGGCGCGCAGACCGGCACCTGGCGCGTCCAGGCCCATGCCGACCCGAAGGGCGCAGCCATCGGCGAAGTTTCCTTCCTCGTCGAGGATTACGTGCCCGAGCGCCTCGAGCTGACGCTCGCGCCGAAATCACCCGTGCTCCAGGCCGGCGAACCGGCCGAGATCGATGTCAATGCACGCTATCTCTACGGCGCGCCGGGCTCCGAGCTCGACGTCAACGGCTCGACCACGATCCGCGCCGCCGCGAAATCCGCCATCCCGGGCTTCGCCGAGTTTCAGGTCGGCCTCACCGACGAGGCCTTCGAGTCGATCCAGAGCGACCTCGAGGAGAGCGCCACCACCGACGCCGCAGGCAAGGCCACGATCTCGGCCGGCGTGCAGCAGCCCGAGACCAACCGCCCGCTCGAGGTCGAGATCACCTTGCGCGTCGGTGAGCCGGGCGGCCGCGCCATCGCCCGCTCCGTCACCTTGCCGATCGTGCCGAAGGGCGCCGCCATCGGCGTGAAGCCCCTGTTCAAAGATGGCGAGCTCGGCAATGGCCAAACGGCGAGTTTCGACGTCATCATGGCCAATGGCGACGGCCGCCGCCTTRCCAAGCCGGGCGTGAAATGGACGCTGTCCAAGGTCAATCGCAACTATCAGTGGTTCTTCCAGGATGGTCGCTGGAACTATGAGGGAGTGAAGACGACGCGCCGCGTCGCCGATGGCGAGGTCGCCGTCAGCGAGACGGCCGCGGCCCGCATCGCTGCCCCGGTTCAATGGGGCAATTACCGGCTCGACGTCGCCTCCGATGGCTCCGACGCGACCGAGACCAGCGTCTCCTTCACCGTCGGCTATGAGAGCGACAAGACCGCCGACACGCCCGATGTGCTGGAGGTCGCGCTCGACAAGCCGTCCTATGCGATTGGCGAGACCATGCAGGTCAGGCTCTCGCCGCGCTTCGCGGGCAAGGCAACGCTCGCCGTCGTCGGCGACAAGCTGAACGAGATCCAGACGATCGACATCGCTCCCGGCGGCAGCACGGCCTCGATCCCGGTCAAGGCGGAATGGGGTGCGAGCGCCTATCTCGTCGCGTTGGCCCACCGCCCGATGGACACCGCCGCCCAGCGCCTGCCCGGGCGCGCCATCGGCCTGTCCTGGTTCTCTATCGGCAAGGAACAGCGCACGCTCCAGGTCGACCTCGGAGCGCCCAATCTGGTGCGCCCGCTCTCGACGCTGTCCCTGCCGGTCAAGGTCAGCGKGGCACGCGCCGGCGAGGAGGCTTTCGTCACGGTTGCGGCGGTCGATGTCGGCATCCTCAATCTCACCCGCTTCGAAAGCCCGGACGCCAGCAAGTACTTCTTCGGCCAGCGCCAGATCGGCCATGAACTCCGTGATCTTTACGGCTATCTGATCGACGGCATGCAGGGCGTGCGCGGCACCATCCGCTCCGGCGGTGACGCAGCCCCTGCATTGCAGGGCGAGGCGCCTACGCAGGAGCCGCTCGCGCGCTATTCCGGGGTGGTCAAGCTCGGCCAGGACGGCACTGCGAAGATCGATTTCGAACTGCCCGCCTTCAACGGTTCGGTCCGCGTCATGGCTGTCGCCTGGTCGCAAGGCCGCACCGGCCAAACCAGCACCGACGTCATCGTGCGCGACCAGATCGTCGCCCAGGCGACGCTGCCGCGCTTCCTCGCGATCGGCGACCAGTCGCGCTTCCATCTCCAGATCGACAATGTCGAGGGACCCGCGGGCCCCTATCTCGTCGATCTCGACGTGAAGGGGCCCGTCCTCGTTGCCGCCGATGCAACACGGCGCACGCTGACGCTCGCGGCCGGCGCCAAGAGCCAGATGACGATCCCGGTCACGGCGGCGGGTCTCGGCCGCGCCGAGTTCGATGTCCGGATCAGCGGCCCGAACGGCGTCGGTACCGTGCAGAACCTCGCGGTGCGCGTGCAGCCCTCGGCCAACACGATCGCCCGCCGCATCGTCCGGCCGATCCCCGGCAATGGCGGCTCTATCACCGTGTCGTCGGACCTCCTCGCCGATCTCGTACCGCGCTCCGGCCAGGTCTCTGTCTCCGTCTCGCCGCTGGCCGCGCTCGACGTGCCGGCGATCCTGAAGGCGCTTGACCGCTACCCTTATGGCTGCACCGAGCAGACCGTCAGCCGCGCCTTGCCGCTGCTGCATGTCAACCGGCTGGCCAGTCTCGAGCAGCTCGCGCTCGATGCCAATGCCGACGAGCGCGTCAACGGCGCGATCGAGCGCGTGCTCACCCGCCAGGGCGGCAACGGCTCCTTCGGGCTCTGGGGTGTCGGCGGCGAAGACCTCTGGCTCGATGCCTTCGTTACGGACTTCCTGACCCGCGCCCGCGAGCGCCAGTTCAACGTTCCGCAGATCGCCTTCAATCTCGCGCTCGACCGGCTGCGCAATCAGGTCGTCAACACCAGCGAGATCAACAAGGAAGAAGCCGCCGGCATCGCCTATGCGCTCTATGTGCTCGCGCGCAACGGCCGACCCGTGATGGGCGACCTGCGCTATCTCGCCGACAACAAGCTGGCCGAGTTCGCCTCGCCGCTGGCGCGCGCACAGATTGGAGCGGCACTCTCGCTTCTCGGCGATCGCGGTCGCGGTCGCGCCGCCTTCACCAGCGCGCTTGCTGGCCTCCAGGAGGCGCGCGACGATGGCCTTTCGCGGCCCGATTACGGCTCGCGCCTGCGCGACGGCACGGCGGTCCTGACCCTGATCGCCGAAACCAATGGCKAGCGTGCCGACATCGCCCGCGCTTCCGCAATCGTCGAGAGCGCTCGCGGCTCCGCCCGCTACACCTCGACCCAGGAGAACATGTGGATGGTGCTGGCGGCACAGGCCATGGCCAAGGAGGCCGAGGGCATGGCGCTGACMGTCGACGGCACCGAGCGCAAGGGCGCCTTCTACCGCACGCTTTCGGATGAGGCGCTGGAAGCAAAGCCGCTCGTCATCGCCAATCCCGGCGCCGCCTCCGCACAGGCCGTGATCACCGTTGCCGGCATTCCGACCGCAGCCGAGCCCGCCCTGAATCAGGGCTTTGCGCTGGAGCGGACCTATTACACCATGAAGGGCGAGAAGGCTGATCCGGCGCGTCTGCGCCAGAACGAGCGCTATGTCGTCGTGCTGGGGGTGACCGAGCCCTCGGTCCGCTACGGGCGGCTGCTGCTGGTCGATCCACTGCCGGCCGGGCTCGAGATCGAGAATGCCAATCTCACGGAGGGGGCATCGACGCAGGGGTTGAGCTGGCTGAAACAGGAGGTCACGCCCGTCCACACCGAGGCGCGCGACGATCGCTATGTCGCAGCCTTCGAACGGCCTGGCTCGTCCAACCAGCCGCTCTCCTTCACCGTCGCCTATATCGCGCGCGCCGTCTCGCCCGGCCGCTATGTCGCGCCCGCAGCCGCCATTGAGGACATGTACCGTCCCGACCGCTTCGGCCGTACCGCCTTCGGCACGGTCGACATCGCCTCGGCCAGGTAAGGACGCGAAAGCTCGTGATCGCGCAGGACGCGCATAACGGCATCGCATCTCCCTCCCCTTCGCAGGGCGGAAGGGGTCGACGTCGCTGGCTGAAACCCGTTGCGCTGGCATCAGCGTTCGGGCTTGCGCTCATGGGTTTAGCTGCCGGCTCCGTTGCCTTCTACGCCTCGACCCTCCCCCCACTCGACGTCTCGGCAGCGCATGATCGCTCGACCGTGGTGCTCGATCGCGAGGGCAAGCTGCTGCGCCCCTTCCTCACCGCTGACGGTCGCTGGAAGCTTCCGGTCGGTGTCGAGGATGTCGACCCACGCTATCTCGCGATGCTGAAGGCCTTCGAGGACAGGCGCTTCGACAGCCATTCCGGGATCGACCCGGTCGCGATGCTGCGTGCCGCCGGGCAGATGCTGATCAATGGCCGCATCGTCTCCGGCGGCTCGACACTGACCATGCAGGTCGCGCGGCTGCTCGAACCGCGCGAGGAGCGTTCGCTCGCCGCCAAGCTGCGCCAGGCCGTGCGAGCGGTTGAGCTGGAACGCCGCTTCAGCAAGGATCAGATTCTCGATCTCTACCTGGCGCTCGCGCCCTTCGGCGGCAATCTCGAAGGCCTGCGCGCGGCAAGCATCGCCTATTTCGGCCGCGAGCCGAAACGCCTTTCGACTGCGGAAGCCGCCCTGCTCGTCGCGCTGCCACAAGCACCGGAGCAACGCCGTCCCGACCGCTTCGCCGAGACCGCCCGCAAGGCGCGCGACAGGGTGCTCGCCCGCATCGAGGCAGCAGGCCTCGTGACGCAGTCCGAAGTCGCGGCCGCGCGTGATGAGCCGGTTCCGGCCGCACGAAGGGCCTTTCCCAATCTGGCGCCGCATGTCGCCGAGCAGGTCGTGGCCGAGGCACCGACCGTTCGCCGCCACCACCTGACCATCGATGCAAGGCTGCAGGCCAATCTCGAACAGCTTGCCCGCGAACGCAGCCTCGGCCTCGCCCCGCAGGTCTCGATTGCCGTTCTCGCCGTCGACAACGAGACCGGTGAGATCCGTGCCTCGGTCGGCGGCGTCGATTATTTTGCAGCCGAGCGCGCCGGCTCGCTCGATCTCACCCGTGCCCTGCGCTYGCCGGGTTCGGCCCTCAAGCCCTTCATCTATGCGCTCGCCTTCGATAACGGCCTCGCCCATCCCGAGACCATGCTGGAGGATCGGCCGGCGCGTTACGGGCTCTATGTGCCGGAGAATTTCGATCTCGGCTTCCAGGGCATGGTCAGCGCGCGCAAGGCCTTGCAGCTTTCGCTGAACGTCCCGACCGTGGAATTGCTTTCGTCACTCGGCCCGCAACGTTTCCTGTCGCGGCTGCGCGATTCCGGCGTCGCGATCGCCATGCCGAAAGAGGGCGGTGCGCCAGGGCTCGCGGTGGGCCTTGGTGGTCTCGGCATCACCCTGTCCGACCTGACGCGGCTCTATGTCGGCCTCGCCCGCGGCGGCGAGATGCTGCCGCTCAAGGTCAAGGCCGGCGATCAGCCGGCCGGAGAGGCGCCTCGCCTCGTCGATCCCGTCGCAGCCTGGTATGTCGCCGACACGCTCCTAGGCGCTCCGCCGCCGCTCAATGCCGCACCAGGGCGTATCGCCTACAAGACCGGCACATCCTATGGCTATCGCGATGCCTGGGCCGTCGGCTTCGACCGCAAGCACACGATCGGCGTCTGGGTCGGCCGCGCCGATAACGGAGCCGTGCCGGGGCTCGTCGGGCGCGTCGTCGCGGCACCGATCCTGTTCGATGCCTTCGCACGTCTCGGCCATGATCCGCGGCCATTCCTGCAGCCGCCGAACGCCATCATATCCTCAACATCGAACCTGCCGCCACCGCTGCGCCATCTCCGGCAGGACGTGCCCAAGACGCTGACCGCACTGGCCCGCCCTGGCCTCACGCTGGCCTTCCCGCCGGAAGGCGCGCGCATCGATCTCGCGGCGTCGGCCGTCGACGGGCACGCGCTGCTCAACCTCAAGGTCGCCGGGGGCGCCCCGCCCTATACCTGGCTGGTCGACGGGGCGCCGGTGACCGCACCGACCCGCCGCCGTGAAACCGCCTGGCAGCCCGGCGGCAAGGGCTTTGTCCGGATTTCGGTGATCGACGGCGCAGGCGCGAGCGAGAGCGTCTCGGTCAGGCTGCAGTAGCGCAAGGCATCAGCGCGGACTGAGCGATCCAGGCGCCGGCGATGCGGCCTGGATCGCCTTTCCGCAGAGTTCATTCCGCGGGCTGGACCTGTGTCTGGCCATGCGCCGCGTCCTCGCCGTGCACGGGCCGATGCGCCCGCGCCAGATAGCTATAGGCGACCGGCACCACATAGAGCGTCAGCAGGGTGCCGAAGGTCATGCCGCCGACGATGACCCAGCCGATCTGAGAGCGGCTTTCGGCACCGGCGCCATGGGCGAGTGCCAGCGGCACCGCACCCAGCACCATCGCGCCCGTCGTCATCAGGATCGGCCGCAGGCGCAGTTCCGCGGCCTCGACCAGCGCATCGACGAGGTCCTTGCCCTCCTCGCGCAACTGGTTGGTGAACTCGAGGATCAGGATGCCGTGCTTGGTGATCAGGCCGACGAGCGTGATCAGGCCGATCTGGCTGTAGACGTTGAGCGTGCCACCGCTGAAATACAAAGCCGCCAGCGCGCCCGTGATCGAGAGCGGCACCGAGACCATGATCACCACCGGGTCGATGAAGCTCTCGAACTGCGCCGCCAGCACCAGGTAGATGAAGCCAAGCGCCAGGAGGAACACGATCGCGATCGAGGAGCCGGCCTGCTTGAACTCGCGGCTCTGGCCGGAATAGTCGATCTGCACCGATTTCGGCAGCACCTTGGCGGCCGCCTGCTCCAGGACGGCCAGTCCATCGCCGAGCGAATAGCCCGGCGCCGGCACCGCCGTGATCGTCGCGGAGCGCAGCTGGTTGAAGCGGATCAGCTCCTTGGGCGCGACGTTCTCCTCGATGCTGACAAGGCTGGAGAGCTGCACCACCGTGCCGTTGCGACCACGCAGATAGATCGACTGCAGCGCCTGGGGCGTGTTGCGATCCTCCCCGGCGACCTGCAGCATCACGTCATACTGCTCGCCGTTCATGTTGAAGCGCGTCACCTGCCGTCCACCGAGCAAGGTCTCCATCGTCCGGCCGATGATGTCGACGCCGACGCCAAGATCGCTGGCGCGCTGCCGGTCGATCGAAACCTTGATCTGCGGCTTGTCCAGGATGAGGTTGGATTCGAGGTTGGTCAGCACCGGCGAGGAGGACGCCTCCGCGATGACCGCATCGACATAGTTCTTGATCTCGGCATAGGAATCCGAGGAGCGCAGCACGAACTCGATCGGCTTGCTGTTGGCTCCGCCGCCGCCAAGCGAGGGCGGATTGACCGCGAAGAGGCGGATGCCCGGAATCTGCGACAGCCCGCGATTGATCTCGGCAACGAGATCCTGCTGTTTGCGGTGGCGCTCTTCCCACGGCTTCAGCCGCGCGAATGCGATGGCGCGCGTCACGTCGGGGAAGCCGGTGATGACGAGATAGCTCTCGACCTCAGGAAGATTCTTGAAATACTCCTCGACCTGCCGCGCATAGCTCGCCGTGAAGCTCAGCGTTGCGCCCTCAGGCGAGACGCCGATGGCGTTGATCGTGCCACGGTCCTCCACCGGAGCCAGCTCCGAGCGCAGGTTGGTGAAGAAGTAATAGCTGCCGCCCGCAACACAGAACGCCAGCAGCACGATGACCGGGCGCATCGAAAGCGCCCCACGCAGCGAACGGCGATAACCGCTGGAAAGCGCATCGAAACCGCGCTCCAGCACGTTGTAGAGCCAGCCATGCGACTCGTGCGGCTTCAGGAGTTTGGCGCACATCATCGGCGTCAGCGTCAGCGCGACGAAACCGGAAACGAGCACCGCCCCTGCCAGCGTCAGGGCAAACTCGATGAAGAGCTTTCCGGTGCGCCCGGTCGAGAACGCCATCGGTGCATAGACCGCTACCAGCGTCAGCGTCATCGCGACGACCGCAAAGGCGATCTCGTTGATGCCGCGGATCGCCGCCTTGCTTGGTTCCATGCCGTTCTCGACATGGCGGTGCACGTTCTCCAGCACGACGATCGCGTCGTCGACGACGAGGCCGATGGCGAGCACCATCGAGAGCAGCGTCAGCGTGTTGACGGTGAAGCCGAGCGCATACATCAGCGCGAAGGAGCCGATCAGCGAAACCGGGATCGTGACCAGCGGGATCAGCGTCGCGCGCAGCGAGCGCAGGAAGACGAAGATGATCAGCACGACGAGGACGACCGCCTCGCCGATCGTGGTGTACACCGCCTGGATCGAGCGATCGATGAAGATCGAGGTGTCGTAGGAGGTCGCGATCGCCATGCCGTCGGGCAGATCATCGGTGATCTCCGGCAGCGCCGCACGAACACCGGAGGAGACATCGAGCGGATTGGCCGTCGCCTGCTTGACGATGCCGATCGTCACCGAAGGGCGGCCGGCGAACCAGGCGGCGTTACGCTCCTCGCGCGCGCCGAGCTCGACCTTCGCGACATCGCTCAGCTTCACCGGAAATGCGCTGACATCCTTGATCACGATCTGCTGGAAYTGCTCGGGCGTGGTCAGGCCGGTCTGCGACAGCACCGTGAACTCACGGTCGTTGCTCTCGATGCGGCCGGACGGGATCTCGACATTCTGCGCCCGCAGCGCCGCCTCGATCTCCTGTACGGTGATATTGTAGGCGGCCATGCGGGCCCGATCGAGCCAGATGCGCATCGCATATTGCCGTTGGCCGAGAATGCGCACTTCGGCGACGCCGGTGATGTTCTGCACCCGGTCGGCAATGAAGCGGTCGGCGAAGTCGGTCAGCTCCAGCGGGCTGTGCCGCGTGCTGGTCAGCGATAGATACATCACCGGCTGGGCGTCGGCCTCGACCTTGGCGATGATCGGCTCGTCGATCTCGTCCGGCATGCGCCCACGCACGCGGCTGACGCGGTCGCGCACGTCGGAGGCCGCGACATCCGGATCCACGTCCGGACGGAAGCGCACAGAGATGCTGCTGCGCTCCTGACGGCTGTTCGAGGTGATGATCTCGATGCCCTCGATGCCCGCGATCGAGTTCTCCAGGATCTGCGTGACCTGGGATTCGATGATCTCGGCGCTGGCGCCGCGATAGGTCGTGTTCACCGAGACGATCGGCTCGTCGATGTTCGGGTATTCGCGCACCGTCAGCCGGCCATAGGAGACGATGCCGATGAGGATGACGAGCAGGCTGAGGACGGTCGAGAGAACCGGCCGGCGGACGAAGAGCGCAAACAGGCTCATCGTGCGTCGCTCGTCTGCACCGGAGCCGGAGCATTCTTGACGGCAACGGCCGAGCCGTCACGCAGGCGCATCTGGCCGGCCGTGACGATCTGCATGGTCGGGGTCAGCCCCTTCACGATCTCGACCTTGCCCGGAAGGCGCTTGCCGAGTTCGACCGGCATGCGCTTCGCCTTGCCGTTCTCGACCACGAAGATCATCTTGCCGGTGCCATCGGGGACTACGGCAGTCTCCGGCACGACGAGCGCGTTCTCGCGCTGGTCGACGATGATGTTGATCCGCGCGAACAGGCCGGGCTTCAGGACGCCGTCGCCGTTCGGGATGGTGGCGCGCAGCCGGATCGCACGGCCGTTCACATCGACGATCGGATCGATCGCGAAGATCGTGCCGGTGAAGCCGGTGTCGGGCAGCGCATCGACCTTGAGCTGGATGGTCTGCCCGACCTTGACCCGTGTCAGGTAAATCTCGGGAACCCGGAAATCGACCTTCATCGGGTCGGTTGCGGTGAGCGTGATCAGCTCCTTGCCGACCGAGACATAGTCTCCGACGCTGACCGAACGCAGGCCGACAACCCCGGTGAAGGGCGCACTTATGGCGGTCAGAGCGCGGCGCGAGGTCGCGAGCTGCAGGCGGGCCTCGCTGGAGGCCAGTTGCGCCGTCGCCTGTTCGAGCGCGACCTGCGTGCCCGAGCCACGGTCGACCAGCGCCCGGTTGCGCTCATAGGTATCGCGCGCCAGCCGCAGATCCGCCTCGGCCAGTTTCACTTCGGCGTCGAGGATCGCCCGGTCGAGCTTGACCAGTTCCTGGCCCTTGGTGACGCGCTCACCTTCCTTGAATCCCAGTGCCACAACCCGGCCGGCGATCTCGGGAGCGATGACCACTGTTTCATTCGCGGTCAGCGTGCCCAGCGCCTGGACCTCTTCATTGACCGTTACGGCCTCCACCCGGCTGACCTCGACGGGCACGCCGGCAGCCTGCGGGTTCGCCACCGCGCGCGCTTGCGCAGGCTGCGCGCCAGCCTTGAAGCTGCGGTAGCCGTAATAGCCGCCGCCAGCGACGCCGGCGATCAGGAGGACAAGGACAAGCCGCTTCATAGGTCAGGGTGCTCCGGTATCGTCGCAAGCCCTATGGGACTGGACGATGCAGTTCAAATTACAAATCCGTAAGTGTGGTTTCATGACGGCCGCGACGGTTTAGTGAACCAACCGGCTTTTTCGCATGCAAGACCGGAACCAAGACACGAAACAAGTCCGGAATGGGCTGCTGGCGGCAGATTTCGGGGGTCTGTGGCCGAATTAAGCCTTTAGTGGAAGTCGCGAGAGCGCGGCAGCACCCTGACATTGCGCGGGTGAGTGTGCTGGCGTGGTGGCAGGCGGCTGTCGGATTGCAGGTGCTGCACCTCGTCGGCCCGCGCCRGGGTGCGGTGCAGCAGCCCGTCGGCCAGCCGCGCCAGTTCCTCCGAGCGATCCTCGATCCTGTCGACGACGAGATGGACGATGCCTTCCGGACTGCGTTGCAGCCGGCCGGCGAGCAGGACAAGTCGCGCACCCATCGCCTGCCGGCGGTAACGCTCGAAGGTCTTTGGCCAGAGCACCGCATTGGCGATGCCGGTCTCGTCCTCCAGCGTCATGAACATCACCCCCTTGGCACTGCCCGGCCGCTGGCGCACCGTGATGATGCCCGCCAGCCGGCAGCGCGTGCCATCAGATGCTGCCAGAACCTGCTCGCAGCTCAGGGCCCGCTCACGTGCGAAAAGCGGACGCAGGAACTGCATCGGATGTCCCTTCAGCGACAGGCGCAGATGCTGGTAATCCGCGATGACCTGTTCGGAGTCCCGCATACGCGGCAGCAGGGTCTCGGGCTCCTGGGCGAGTTCGGCGCTCTCGCTCGCCGCAAAAAGCGGCAGTGGCCTGTCATCCGGGAGCCTGCGCACCTCCCAGAGCGCCTCGCGCCGGCTGAGCCCGAGTGAACCGAAGGCATCGGCATCGGCCAGCGCAACGAGGGCACGCGTGGGCAACCTGGCGCCCCGCGCCAGGGCCTCGACGCTGTCATAACCCTGCTCGCGCGCCGTCACGAGCGCCTCGCCAAAAGCCTTCGAGATCCCGTCGATCTGGCGCAGACCGAGCCGCATCGCGAGTGCGCCGTCCTCGCGTCGCTCCAGCGTGTTGTCATKATCGCTCAGGTTGATGTCGGCTGGCCGGATCTCGACCTTGTTGTCCTGCGCAGCGCGAATGATCTGCGCTGGCGCATAGAAACCCATGGGCTGCGAGTTCAGTAGCGCTGCGGTGAAAGCGGCGGGATGGTGATGCTTGAGCCAGGCCGAGGCATAGACCAGCAGGGCGAAGGAGGCCGCGTGGCTCTCCGGAAAACCGTATTCGCCAAAGCCCTTGATCTGATTGAAACACGCGGACGCGAAGGCGCGGTCATAGCCGCGCGCGACCATGCGCTCGACCATCATCGCCTCGAAATTCTGGATCGTGCCGACATGGCGGAAGGTCGCCATGGCACGCCGCAGACCATTGGCCTCATCCTCGGTGAACTTCGCCGCCTCGATGGCGATGCGCATGGCCTGCTCCTGGAACAGCGGCACGCCGAGCGTCTTTTTCAGAACCTGTTCCAGCTCATCGGGGGGCCCATGTTCCGGCGCGGGCCGGGGGTAGACGACCTCATCCGGATTTTTCCGCCGCCGCAGATAGGGGTGGACCATATTGCCCTGGATCGGGCCCGGCCGGACGATCGCGACCTCGATGACGAGATCGTAGAATTCCTTCGGCCTCAGTCGCGGCAGCATGTTCATCTGCGCCCGGCTCTCGACCTGGAAGACGCCGATCGCATCGGCCCGGCAGAGCATGTCGTAGACCTCGCCATCTTTGGGTGGGATCGTCGCCAGCTCCCAGCGTTTGCCCCCGTGCAGGGCGATCAGGTCGAGCGCCTTGCGGATGCAGGTCAGCATGCCGAGCGCGAGCACATCGACCTTCATCATCCGGAGCGCGTCGATATCGTCCTTGTCCCACTCGATGAAGCTGCGGTCCTTCATGCCGCCCCAGCCGATCGGCACGCATTCATCGAGCCGCCCGCGCGTCAGCACGAAGCCGCCGACATGCTGCGAGAGATGGCGGGGAAAGCCGATCAGTTCGGTCGCCAGCGCGGCCGCGCGCGCGATCATCGGATTGGCGGGGTCGAGCCCCGCCTGCCGGACATGGTTTTCCGGCAGGCCGTCGCCCCAGCTGCCCCAGACCGTGTTGGCGAGCGCGGCCGTGACATCCTCGCTCAGGCCGAGCGCCTTGCCGACCTCGCGAATGGCGCTACGCGGCCGATAGCAGATCACCGTCGCGCAGATGCCGGCGCGCAGCCGGCCATAGCGCTCATAGATATACTGCATCACCTCCTCGCGCCGCTCATGCTCGAAATCGACATCGATATCGGGCGGCTCCTTGCGCTGTTCGGAGAGAAAGCGGGCCAGGAGCGAATTGCCCTCCATCGGGTCGACCGCGGTGACCCAGAGGCAGTAGCAGACCGCCGAATTCGCGGCCGAGCCCCGGCCCTGGCACAGGATCGGCGGCTCCTGTGCACGGGCGAAGCGCACGATATCGTGGACCGTCAGGAAGTAGCGCGCGTAATCGAGCTTCGCGATCAGTGCGAATTCCTTGTGCAGCAGGTCGCGTACCTTGCTCGGGACGCCCTCGGGATAGCGCCTGTGCGCCCCTTCCCAGGCGAGACGCTCCAGATGCTCCTGCGGAGTGCTCCCGGGAGGCACCGGCTCGTCCGGATACTCATATTGCAACTGGTCGAGCGAGAACCGGCAGCGTTCGAGGAAGCGCACCGTCTCCGCCACCATCTCCGGCGCATGCCGGAACAGGTGGGCCATCTCGCGCGGCGATTTGAGATGGCGCTCGGCATGGGCCTCCAGCATGCGCCCGGCCCGCTCGATCGAGACATGCTCGCGGATGCAGCTGACGACATCCTGCAAGGGCCGCCGCTCGGGCGCATGATAGAGCACGTCGTTGACGGCAAGGCAGGGCACACCCGCCCTGGCCGCGAGCAGCGCCAGTGCATCGGCCCGGCGCCGGTCGTCGCCACGATGCGGCATGTCGATACCCAGCCAGAGCCGACCCCGCGCAAATTCGGAAACGCTCGCGAGAGCCGTAGCGATCTCGCTCTCCGGCCGCCGTTCCGGCATCAGGATCAGCAGCATGCCCTCCGCGAATTCGCGCAGGTCGGAGAGCGTGAGGATGCATTCGCCCTTCTTCTCGACCTTCATCTTGCCGTGGGTCAGCAGGCGGCAGAGCCTGCCATAGGCGTCGCGATCCTGGGGATAGGCGAGCAGGTCGGGCGTGCCATCGGACAGGACGAGGCGGACCCCGACCGCGAATGTCAGCTTCGTTGTGGCGATACCCGCCTCGCGCATCGCCGCATGGGCCCGCACCACGCCGGCCAGAGAATTGCGGTCGGCGAGCCCGATTCCGGCAAGGTCGAGCTCGGCCGCCCGGCCAACCAGTTCCTCCGGACTCGAGGCTCCGCGCAGGAAGGAGAAGTTGGAGGTGACCGCGAGTTCGGCATAGCGCACGGCTGGTCCTCCCGGGGCAGCCTCGAGCAGGCGATTGCCATTGAGCCCGCTCACGCGAAAAGCCCGTGCATGAACCAGGGGGGATGCGCGGCCTCGCGGCCATAGAGTCCGTCGCGATAAAGCCAGAAGCGCCTCCCGCCCGGCTCTTCGACGCGAAAATAGTCGCGGGTCGGCGCGATCCTGCCCGTCGTCGCCCACCATTCGGCGGCGATCCGCTCCGGCCCCTCCGCCTTGGCGACCTCATGCAGCACGCGCCGCCAGCGGAAACGCGTCGGCGGTCCGTCCGGAATTTCGGCCAGGACCTCGATCGGCTCAGGCCGCGACAGCAGCCGGAGGGGCCGTTCCGGGACAGCGCTCGGCGCCGGCCAGTCCGGGGAAAGGCCGAGCCTTGCCAGCTCGCCATGACGCAGGGCGGGCACCGCCAGCGCCGCGCGCTCGGGATCATGGCTGTCCTGCGCCAGGAAACGCCGCACGCGATCCGGGCCGATCCGGGCCGCGATCGCATCGGCGACCTCCGTCAATGCCCGCTCGGCAGCGGCTTCGTCGGGCTCCTCCTTCCCCGCGGCGGCGAGCGTTCCCTGATCGACGGCGAAAGGCTCGGTCGCACCGGCCGAGAGCCGGATCAGGTCGAAGCCGAAGCCGGGATCGAGCGGGTCCGCCAAGGCATCCAGCTTCAGGGCGAAGAGCCGGTCGAGCGCAGCCGGATCGCGCAACGGCATCCCGGTCTCGATGCCGAGACGGCGCACGGCCCCGTCACTGCGGAAAAAGCTCGCCTCGAACAGTCTTGCGCCTTCGCCGCGCGCTTCTAGCATGCCGGCGAGACTTTCCTCCAGGCCGGCCAGGGCGGCCCGGATACCGGCCTCATGCGCCAGCGGCTCGGCAAAACGCCGCTCCGCCATACAGTTCGGCAGCGGTCGTCGCGGGGACAGCGCCTGCGGCATGCGGCCGAGCGCCTGGTCGAGCCTGTCGAGCAGGTCGCGGCCGAAACGGGCGGCCAGCGGCGCGCGCGGCCGCGTCTCCAGATCGGCGATATGGGTGAGGCCCATGCGCGCGAGCCCGTGCTGCCGTGCCGCCTCCAGTCCAAGCGCCGCGGTCGGCAAGGGCCACAGGGCCTCGCTCTCCCCGTCCGGCGGCACGATGCCGCCGCGCCCATAGCGCGCGACACCCCAGGCGGCGCGCGCCGTCCCGGCAATGGCGGCGCGCAGCGTAAAGCCCTGTCGTTTCAGCCGAAGCAGGCAGTCGCGGCCAAGCGCGGCCTCGCAGCCAAAGAGATGGGTGCAGCCCGAGATATCGAGCAGCAATCCATCCTCACCATCGAGCGCGACCAGCGGTGTATAGCGGTCGCACCAGTCGGCAACGGCGCAGAGCAGGGCCGCATCGGCCGCCCTGTCCTCCTCGACCACGACCAGCCGCGGGATCATCGCCCGCGCATCGGCCAGCGCCATGGTCGCATGAAGGCCGAGACGTTCGGCTTCGGCATCGAGGCTCGTCAGCCGGAAGGCGCCCTTCGCCTTGCCCACCACAACAAGAGGACCAGGATCATCCGCTGGCCCGCCGGGCTGCGGGCCAGGCCTCTGCGATATTGCCCGAACGGATGCGCCCTGGCTGCGCCTGATCCGGTCGATGGGCAGGCGCGGGAACCAGAGCGACAGGAAGCGGCTCGCGGAAGCTATACGCATGACTGTCCCACTCCATCACCCACTGCCCTGTCGCCCCATGCCGGTTGCGCAGCACCGTGACCGCAAAATTCGGCCGGCCCGGCCCATGCGCTCTCATCCGTCCCTCCGAAGGCGCCGCCGAAACCGACCAGCGGATCGTCGCCGCGCTTGGAGCAGGACTGCTTCCCAGCCGCAGGAGAAAAGCCGTCGCGCCGGCATCCCGCGCCGCCAGGACGAGACGCCGGCTGGCCGTGAGATCGAGGCAGGCCGGCGCACCTTCGAGCTCGATCACCACCGCGCCGATACCCGAGCGCGGGTCATTGCCGCGCGGAAAGGCGTCGCCCGCCGCCTTCAGCACGGCAAGCGGATCGCGCCCCCGCACCGCAAGCACCCGGTCGGGATCGAGCCCGAACGCCGCAAGCCCCGGCGCATAGAGTTCGCCCCCTTCCGCGCCGGCGGAATCCTGCCGCAGCCAGACGACCGGCCGCCGCTCCAGCCGCGCGATCAGCCCGGCGACGAAGCCCGTCGCCGCTGGAGCCTGATGCGCCGCAGCCACGATCTCGTGCAGGGCATGGCGGCGCAGCGGCCCCAGCGCCGCATCGGCCGCCGCGTGGCCAAGGCTGAAGCTCGCCTCCTCGCCCAGCGAGACGGAGACGCTTTCCAAACCGGCAATGCTTCGCCGCAGCGCGGCGACGGCATGATCGCTCACGTCTTGGCACTCCAAATGTTCCTATTTTGTTCTTTATGACTCCGCCGCCTCAGACGAGTCAACAGCCTCCGTAACGCCCCGCCCCACAGCCCCCGATCCTGCTGTCACGGCCCTGTCATCTGTCGCCGATACCGGTTTGCGCACTGCAAGAGAGCATGAGCTCCGGACTGCGCCTCGCCCATGTCCGGATGTCGCCATGCTCGCTCCTCGATGGGAAGACCGTTCATGCTGCGTATCGAAGGCCTGACCAAGCGCTTCAGCGGCAAAGCCGCCGTGGACAATGTCTCGCTGTCGATCCCGAAGGGCGAAATGGTCGGCGTCATCGGCCGCTCCGGCGCCGGCAAGTCGACCCTGCTGCGCATGATCAACCGCTTGGCGGAGCCGAGTTCCGGCCGCCTGATCAGCGACGAGCGCGATGTCACCGCATTGAAGGGCGCCGAACTGCGCGCCTGGCGTCGCGACACCGCGATGATCTTCCAGCAGTTCAATCTCGTCGGCCGCCTCGACGTGCTGACCAATGTCCTGCTTGGCCGGCTCAATCACCGCTCGGCCTTCCTGACGTTGGTGAAGAGCTTCTCGCCGGACGACAAGATCCGCGCCATCGCCGCACTCGAGCGTCTCGACATGGGCCATCTGCTCGCCCAACGCGCCGAGACCCTTTCGGGCGGCCAGCAGCAGCGCGTCGCGATCGCCCGTGCCTTGGTCCAGGAGCCGAAGGTCATCCTTGCCGACGAGCCGATCGCTTCGCTCGATCCGCGCAACACCCAGGTCGTGATGGATGCGCTCTTCCGCATTAATCGCGAGGACGGCATCACCGTGATCTGCAATCTGCATGATCTCGATATCGCGGCGAAATATTGCGACCGACTGATCGGCATGGCCGCCGGCAAGGTCGTGTTCGACGACGTGCCGCAGGCGCTGACCCGCGAGATCGCGGCCGAACTCTACGGCATCGAGGCCAAGGATGCCGGCGCCGAGGCGCTCGACGCGCTCGATGCCATCGCCATCGCCGAAGCCAAGCGCGCCAAGCAGACCGCAGCCTGAGCCGGGTTCAAGCCCGGCCAGGACCACTCACGCCTGAAAAGACCACCAACAGCCTTCAACAGGAGCAAACCATGCTGACCCGTCGTCATACCCTCACGCTCGCCGCCGCCGGCCTGGCCGCGACGCTCGCCGCTCCCGCCTTCGCGCAGGACTGGAAAGCCAAGTATCCGGAGCTGATCTTCGCCATCATCCCGTCCGAGAACGCGTCTGGCGTCGTCGAGCGCTACACCCCCTTCGTCAACTACCTCGCGAAGGAACTCGGCACCAAGGTGACGCTGCGCATCGCCAACGACTATGCCGCGATCATCGAAGGCCAGCGCGCCGGCAACATCCATATCGGCATGTACGGCCCCGCCTCCTTCGCCCGCGCCCGCATGACCGGCGCCAAGGTCGATGCCTTCGCGATCGAGACCAATCTCGACGGCACCAAGGGCTACCACTCCGTCTTCTACGTGAAGAAGGACTCGCCCTATCAGAAGGTCGAGGACCTGAAGGGCAAGAATCTCGGCCTCGTCGATCCCAATTCCACCTCTGGCAACAATGTGCCGCGCTTCGTGCTCGACGGCATGAAGATCGAGCCCGAGACCTTCTTCGGCAAGGTCGTCTATACCGGCAGCCACGAGAACGCGGTCATCGCGCTCGGCCAGGGCACCGTCGACATCGCCGCCAACTGGTGGAACGACGAGCAGGAATCCAACCTGCAGCGCATGGCCCGCAAGAACATGGTCAAGGCCGACGATTTCCGGATCATCTACAAGTCCGAGCAGATCGTGAACTCGCCGATGGCCTATCTTTCCGACCTGCCGGAGCCGCTCAAGGCCTCGATCCGCGACGCCGTCCTCAACCTCGCCACCAAGGACAAGGTCGCCTTCGACAAGATCTATGAAGGCAAGCAGGGCCCGCTCGTCGCGGTCGACAACAAGGCCTACGACCCGATCATCGAACTGAACAAGTTCGTCGACGCGCTCCGCAAGAAGAAGTCTTCGTAAGCGTTACCCGCCGACCGTCATGGCCGGGCATGTCCCGGCCGTGACGGAGTGGCGTCCCGCCGCGACTGGCGAACCCCGCGACGGAACCAACATGACCCTGACGATCGATCGCAACGACCCCGCCATTCGCGGCCATGCCGATCTCTATCGGCGCGAGATGGGCGCAAAGCGCCGCCAGGCCCTGCTCGGCGCCGCCATCTTCATCGCCTGCGTCACCCTCTCCGCGATCGGCTCGGAGGTCGATCTCGCGAAATTCGCCGCAAACGCCTGGCGTTTCCCGAAATACATCCTCGAGACCCTGCCGACCCTGCACCWCGCCACGCTCGGTGCCGATCTCAAGGAATGGTACTGGGGCCTGAACGGCTGGCTGAAACTGCTCTGGCAAACCCTGTTGATTGCCTATGTCGGCACCGTGCTGGGCGCCGTCGGCGGCTTCCTGCTCTGCTTTTCCGCCGCCGCCAATCTCGGCCGTGCCGGCTGGCTGCGCTGGGCCACCCGCCGATTCCTCGAATTCTGCCGCACCGTGCCGGAGATCGTCTTCGCGCTGATCTTCGTCATCGCCTTCGGCCTCGGCCCGCTGCCGGGCGTGCTCGCCATCGCGATCCACACCATGGGTGCGATGGGCAAGCTCTTCTCCGAGGTGGTCGAGAACATCGACATGAAGCCGGTCGACGGCCTCACCGCGACAGGCGCGGGCTGGTGGCAGACGATCCGCTTTGCCGTCGTCCCGCAGGTGCTTTCCAATTTCGCCAGCTACGCGCTGCTGCGCTTCGAGATCAATGTCCGCGGCGCCTCGATCATGGGCTTCGTCGGGGCCGGCGGCATCGGCCAGGATCTGATCGAAGCCATCCGCAAGTTCTACTTCACCGATGTCAGCGCCATCCTGCTGCTGATCATCGTCACCGTCATGCTGATCGACTACGGCACCGAGCGCCTGCGCCACGCCCTGCTCAACCTGGAGCACCGCTCATGAGCCTCGTCCTCACCGCCACCGAGCGCGCCGATCTCGTCCGTCGCCACCAAGGCGCCATCGACGGCTCGCTGAAGACACGCCTGACCACCATCGCGGTCGTTGCCGCCCTGCTCGGCCTCTTCCTCTATGGCCTGACCACACTGGAAGTCTCGTTCTGGAAGATCATCACCGGCATCGGCAATCTCGGCACATTCGTCGTGCTGATGCTGCCGCCGGATCCCGGCTCTGCGGCCCGCGCCGTGATCTTCGTGAAAGCGCTGTTCGAGACCATCGCCATCGCCTTTCTCGGCACCATCCTCGCCGCGATCCTCGCCTTCCCGCTCGGCTTCCTCGCAGCCAAGAACGTCGTCGCCAACCGCGTCATCCATTTCCTGGCGCGCCGCTCGCTCGACACCGTGCGCGGCGTCGATGCCCTGATCTGGGCCCTGATCTGGGTCAATGTCGTAGGCCTCGGCCCCTTCGCCGGCATGCTCGCAATCATGACCAGCGATCTCGGCGCCTTCGGCAAGCTCTATTCGGAAGCGATCGAATCCGCCGACCGCAAGCCCGTCGAGGGCGTGACCTCCTCCGGCGGCGGCAAGCTCCACGAGATCCGCTTCGGCCTGATCCCGCAGGTGTTGCCGGTCATCGCCAGCCAGGTGCTCTACTATATCGAGTCGAACACCCGCTCCTCGACCATCATCGGCATTGTCGGCGCCGGCGGCATCGGCCTCTATCTCGCCGAGACCATCCGCACCCTGGAATGGCAACAGGTCTCGTTCCTGATCCTGCTCGTGCTTGCCGCCGTGACCGCGATCGACTTCCTGTCCAGCAAGCTGCGCTTCGCTATCATCGGCAAAAGGGCCATCTGACGGACAGGCTCGTCATATGGCCCGGGCCTGCCCCGACCATTCGCACCTCGCCGGGAGCACGAGCGGCTGCCCTCACTCCGTGAACGGCTCGACCACCATTTCCATCCGCTCGCCGGCAAAGATGCCGTCGACCAGATGGATCGGGGTCAGGTCAGGCAGCGCGTCGACAGCCGCGGAGAGCATGACCGCGGCGCCGGGCTCGATCCTGAGCAGCAACGCCTCGCGCTCGCTGGCGAGCCGCGCCGAAAGCCGTGTCGAGAGTCGCACATAATCCGGGATGCCGCAGGCGGCGAAGGCTGCCGAGATCGACGAGCCGGCTCGGCTCAGCATCTTGTCGAAATCCGGGAAGCGCTCGGCCGAAAGGAGATGCACGCCGGTGCTCACCGGCACGCCACCGGCAAGGCTCAGCGTCTCGATCCGCCAGAGCGGCGCCCCGTCCTCCAATCGCAGCGCCGCGCAGGTTTCCGCCGCGCCCTTGACGATCTCGGCGCCCAGGATCGAGCCTGCCACGGTGATGCCGGCCGCACCAAAATTGGTCCGCATGCTGACGCGCCGGCCGATGCGATAGGGGAAGCGCGGCGCCGTGACCTGCGTCCCGCGACCGCGAGAGACGCTGACCAGCCCACGATCGGCGAGATGCCGAAAGGCCTGGCGAACCGTATGCCGGTGCACGCCATAGCGCTCAGCCAGCGCGAGCGAAGAGGGCAATGTGGCGCCCGTCTCATATTCGCCGCGCCCGATCGCCGCTTCGATCTCGTCCGCGATACGCCGCCATGCCGTGGCGGCTTCGCCGGCCTGGCTGGCTGCATGGGCATCCGTCATCAAAGCTTCATCCAAAATGTATAGACCTTTCCCCGTGACGACCTTATCGTAGTCTAGACATTAGGCCCTGACCAGAGAGCGACCTGAGATGAGCGGGACCACTCCACGACAGCAATGGCTGGCAATCCTCGCCCGAGCCTCACGCGCCGAGATCGAGAGTCTCGCCGGCGGGCTCGGCGCCCTGCCCGACCATGACGTGCTGAAGGCGCCCGAAACCGGGACCGTCATGGTCGAGGGCCGCGCCGGCGGCGCGGGACGCCGCTTCAACCTCGGCGAAGCCACCGTGACGCGCTGCGTCGTGCGCCTCGGCGACGGCACCATGGGCTTTTCCTACGCTCTCGGTCGCGATGGCCGCAAGGCGCGGCTCGCAGCCGTGATCGACGGGCTGTTGCAGGGCGAAGGCGAGGCTGGGCCGCTCCGCAGCGGCGTCGCCGAACTCGCAGATCGCCAGCAGGCGGCGCGCACCCTCGCCTCCCGCAAGGCTGCAGCCACCAAGGTCGATTTCTTCACTCTGGTCCGGGGCGCGTGATGCAGAACGACACACTCATTGGCGCCGGCCTTTCCGACCCGGTCTTCCAGTCCCAGGCCGCCTTCCGCGCCCTGCTCGCCGCCTTGTCGGAGCCAGGTCTCGTCCAGGACGTCGCAACCGGCTTTGCTGCGCCGGCAGGACTGGAACCGGCAACCGCCATCGCCCTGCTGACCCTTGCCGATTACGAGACGCCGATCTGGCTGCCGGCCGATCTGCGGGCCGGCCCCGCCGGCGCCTGGCTGCGCTTCCATTGCGGCGCGACATTGGTCGAAAGCCCTGATGAAGCCGCCTTCGCCGTGCTGAACGGCACCGATATCGCTCCGGCGCTGTCCGCCTTCAGCCCCGGCACCGACCAGTTTCCGGATCGCTCGACCAGCGTGATCGTACAATGCGCCAGCCTCGCAGGTGGCGACGCCGTGACGCTGGCCGGCCCGGGCATTGCTGACAGCCACGAGATTGCACCGAAGGGACTGCGCCCCGGCTTCTGGACCGAGGTCACGGCCAATGCCGCGCGCTACCCCCTCGGCATCGACCTTATCCTCAGCCATGGCGAGGCGATCATCGGCCTGCCGCGCTCGACGCAGATCCTGGAGGCCCGCTGATGTATGTCGCCGTCAAGGGGGGCGAGGCCGCCATCCTCGCCACACATGATCTCATCGCGGAAGCCCGCCGCGGCAACGAGGCCGTGCCCGAATTGGCCGTCGCGCAGATCCGCGAGCAGATGGGGCTCGCCTGCGCCCGCGTCATGAACGAAGGCTCGCTCTACGATCCCGATCTCGCGGCGCTGGCGCTGAAGCAGGCGCAGGGCGACGCGATCGAGGCCGCCTTCCTGATGCGGGCCTATCGCACGACCTTGCCGCGCTTCGGCTCGTCGGAGCCGGTCGACACGGCGCAGATGGCGATCCGCCGCCGCGTATCCGCCACCTACAAGGATCTGCCGGGTGGCCAGGTGCTTGGCCCGACCTATGACTACACCCACCGCCTGTTCGATTTCGCGCTGATGGATGGCGCCTCGCCTGTCGCAGTACCAGCGGCGGCGGCCGACCCGCTCGACGCCACCATGCCGCGCGTGCCCGACATTCTCGGTGCCGAAGGCCTGATGGAAGCCGAAGAGCCGCCCGAGGGCGATCCGCGTCCCTTCGACCTCACCCGCGAGCCGGTCTCCTTCCCCGCCGACCGTGATGTCCGGCTCCAGGCCATGGCGCGCGGCGATGAGGGCTTCATGCTCGGCCTCGGCTATTCCGTGCAGCGCGGATACGGCAATTCGCATCCCTTCGTCGGCGAGGTCCGGGTCGGCGAGGTCAGCGTCGAATTCGTGCCCGAGGAACTCGGCTTCGCCGTCGATCTCGGCGAGATCACGCTGACCGAATGCCAGATGGTCAACCAGTTCAACGGCACCAAGGACGTGCCGCCGCAGTTCACGCGCGGCTATGGCCTCGCCTTCGGCCATGCCGAGCGCAAGGCGATGTCGATGTCGCTGGTCGACCGTGCACTCAAGGCACGCGAGTTCGGCGAGGCGGCAGAGTATCCCGCGCAGCAGGACGAATTCGTGCTCTACCACTCCGACAATGTCGAAGCGGCCGGCTTCGTCGAGCATCTCAAGCTGCCGCATTATGTCGACTTCCAGGGTGAGCTCGAACTGATCCGCCGCATCCGCCGCGAGCGCGAGCAGCGCCTGGCGGACGAGACCCAAGAGACCCAGGTCCGAGAGACGCAAGACACCCTGCCGGAGGCCGCGGAATGACCCTGCATCAGATCGTCTCCGGCGAAGATACGAAGCCGGCTTATAATTATGCCTATCTCGACGAGCAGACCAAGCGGATGATCCGCCGCGCCCTGCTCAAGGCGGTCGCGGTGCCGGGCTATCAGGTGCCGTTCGGCTCACGCGAAATGCCGTTGGCGCGCGGCTGGGGCACGGGCGGCATCCAGATCACCGCCGCGATCATTGGCCCGGACGATGTGCTGAAGGTCATCGACCAGGGCGCGGACGACACCACCAACGCCGTCTCGATCCGCCGCTTCTTCGAGCGCACGGCCGATGCGAACACGACCGAGGCGACGGACGAGGCCACCATCATCCAGACCCGCCACCGCATCCCGGAAGCGCCGCTCAAGGCGGGGCAGATCATGGTCTACCAGGTGCCGCAGCCCGAACCCCTGCGGAAGCTCGAGCCGCGCGAGGCCGAGACCCGGAAGATGCACGCCTGGGCCGAATACGGGCTGATGCAGGTCAAGCTCTACGAGAATATCGCCCGCTTCGGCGAAGTGACGACGACCTATGACTATCCGGTCGACGTCAATGGCCGCTACGTGATGGCGCCCTCGCCGATCCCGAAATTCGACAATCCCAAGATGCATATGTCRCCCTCGCTCCAGCTCTTCGGAGCCGGCCGCGAGAAGCGCATCTATGCGGTGCCGCCCTATACCAGCGTGCGCAGCCTCGACTTCGAGGACCATCCCTTCCGCATCCAGAGCTGGAACGAGCCCTGCGGGCTCTGCGGCGCGACCGATTCCTATCTCGACGAAGTCATCACGGACGACCGCGGCGGGCGCATGTTCGTCTGCTCCGACAGCCACCATTGCGAGACGCGGCGCGCTGACGGCCATCGCGGCGCGATGCTGGCCGACGCATCGGCGCTCCATCTCGTCGACGACAAGCAGGCCAAGGACGAGGTGTCGAAGTCATGACCCAGCATGTCTCCCCGCAGGATCTCGGCATCGATCCCGATCCGCTGCTCTCGGTCTCCGGCGTCAGCCGCTTCTACGGCGAGCGCATCGGCTGCGCCGATGTCTCCTTCGATCTCTGGCCGGGCGAGGTGCTCGGCATCGTCGGCGAATCCGGCTCGGGCAAATCCACCCTGCTGCGCTGCCTTGCCGGCATCGACGCACCGGACGAGGGCGAAGTGCTCTTTCGCGGCTCCGGCGAGCCGCTCGACATCTATTCGGTCGCCGAGCAGGATCGCCGCCGCCTGATGCGCACGGCCTGGGGCATCGTGCACCAGAACCCACGCGACGGCCTGCGCATGGACGTCTCGGCCGGCGGCAATGTCGGCGAGCGCCTGATGGACCGCGGCGACCGGCATTACGGCAAGATCCGCGAGCGCGCGCTCGACTGGCTCACCCGTGTCGAGATCGCCGAGAACCGCATCGACGATCGTCCGCGCCAGTTCTCGGGCGGCATGCAGCAGCGCCTGCAGATCGCCCGCGTATTGGTCTCGGAGCCGAAACTCGTCTTCATGGACGAGCCGACCGGCGGCCTCGACGTCTCCGTGCAGGCGCGGCTGCTCGATCTGCTGCGCGTGCTGGTCCGTGATCTCGGTCTGGCCGCCATCATCGTCACGCATGACCTCGCCGTCGCGCGCCTGCTCACCGACCGGCTGATGGTGATGAAGGACGGCCGCGTCGTCGAGCAGGGACTGACCGATCAGGTCCTGGACGACCCCCATCACGCCTACACGCAGTTGCTCACCTCGGCGGTGCTGAGCGTATGAGCGTCACAATCGCGTCACCGGAACCGCGCAAGGCATCCCGACCATGACCACGATGATTCACGTCGAGAACGTCGCCAAGACCTTTACCCTGCACAATCAGGGCGGGGTCCGGCTGCCTGTCTTCGACAATATCAATTTCAGCGTCGACGCCGGCGAGGCGCTCGTCCTGGCCGGAGCCTCCGGCGCCGGCAAGTCGAGCCTGCTGCGCATTCTCTACGGCAACTACCGGCCGAGCTCCGGCCATATCCACATCACCCATGCCGGCCGGGCCATCGACATCGTCGCGGCCGTGCCGCGTACCGTGCTCGATATCCGCCGCCGCACGCTCGGTTTCGTCTCGCAGTTCCTGCGCGTGATCCCGCGCGTTTCGGCGCTCGACATCGTCCGCGATCCGCTGCTGGCACGCGGCGTCTCCCCTGATGAGGCCAGCGCGCGCGCCAAGGCGATTCTCGCTCGGCTGAACCTGCCGGAACGCCTCTGGCACCTCGCGCCCRCCACCTTCTCCGGCGGCGAGCAGCAGCGCGTCAACATCGCCCGCTCCTTCGTCGATCCGGCGCCGATCCTGCTGATCGACGAACCGACCGCCTCGCTCGATGCCGCCAATCGCGACGTCGTGGTTGACCTGATCGGTGAGGCGCGCGCAAACGGGTCCGCCATCGTCGGGATCTTCCATGACGAGGCGGTGCGCGAGCGCGTCGCCACCCGCTATCTCGACATCACCGCATTCCGGAAGGCCGCCTGATGCAGACCGTTCTCACCAATGCCAAGCTGATCCTGGAGAACGAGGTCGTCACCGGCACGATCGCCTTCGACGCAACCGGGATCACCGCTGTCGACCAGGGCCGCTCACAATTGCCGGGCGCGATCGACATCGGCGGCGACTATGTCGCGCCCGGCCTCGTCGAGATGCATACCGACAACATGGAAAAGCACTTCATGCCCCGGCCCAAGGTGTTCTGGCCGAACGGGCTTGCAGCCGCGCTGGTCCATGACGCCCAGATGGCGGCCTCCGGGGTCACCACCGTCTATGACGCGGTCTGCGCCGGCACGCCCTTCTCGGCCAAGGATTACCGCAAGGACATCTTCGCCGACGTGATGAAGGCGCTGCGCGAAGGCAAGGCCGAAGGCGTCTTCCGCATCGACCACCGCATCCACATGCGCTGCGAACTGACCAGCCCGGACCTGATGCGCGACATCGAGCCCTATCGCGAGGACGATCTCGTCCAGCTCGTCTCGCTGATGGACCACACGCCCGGCCAGCGCCAGTGGCGCGACATTCAGCACCTGCGCACCTATGCGCTCGGCAACGGCAAGACCGAGGCCGAGTTCGAGGAGGACGTCGCCGTCCGCCAGTCCGAAGGCACGGCCAATGTGCCGAGCAACTGGAGCGCCGTGGTCGAGATGTTCCGGACGCGCGGCATCCCGATCGCAACCCATGACGACACCACGGTCGACCATGTCGAGGCCGGTGTCGCATCGGGCGCCGTGATCTCGGAATTCCCGACCACGATCGAGGCGGCGGCTGCCGCGAAACAGCGTGGACTTGCCACCATCGCCGGCGCACCGAACGTCGTGCGCGGCGGCTCGCATTCCGGCGGCGTCTCGGTCTCCGAACTGGCCGAGAAGGGCCTGCTCGACGGCCTCTCCTCGGATTATGTGCCGGCAAGCCTGCTGCAGGCGGTGCTGAAGCTGCATGCCAGCCATGGCATCGCGCTGCCCGACGCCATGGGCATGGTGACCTGGAAGGTCGCCGACATCCTCGGCCTGAAGGATCGCGGCCATCTCAAGACCGGCCTGCGCGCCGACCTGGTGCGCTTCAAGGCACTCGGTGCGACGCCGGTGATCGCCGCCGTCTGGTCGAAGGGCGAGCGCGCATTTTGAGCACGCCGCGCTACGCTCTCTATTACGCCCCCGCCGCCGACAGCGCCCTCTGGCGCTTCGGCAGCGCCGTGCTGGGCTATGACGCCGTCACCGGCGCGGATGTCCCCGCCCTCGTGCCGCCCGGCTGCGATCACAGCCAGTGGCCGACGCTGACTGAGGAGCCGCGCCGCTACGGTTTCCACGCCACGCTGAAGGCGCCCTTCGAACTGGCTGCCGGTCGCAGCGAAGGCCAGTTGCGCGCCTTCGCCCATAATTATGCGGCAGGCCTCGAGAGCGTCCGTCTCGACGGCCTGTGTCTCACTGCGCTCGGTTCCTTCATCGCGCTGACTCCTTCGGCCGAAAGCCCGGCGCTGCAGCACTTCGCCTTCGCCCTCGTCCAGGCCTTCGAGCCGTTCCGCGCTCCGCTGGCCGAGGCCGACATGGCGCGGCGGCTGAAGCACCCGCTGACCCCGGCCCAGCGCGCCTATCTCGAAGCCTATGGCTATCCCTATGTCGGCGACGCCTTCCGTTTCCACATGACGCTGACCGGCTCGCTGCCGATGGATCAGGGGGCTGCGGTGCAACTCGCCCTCAGCGACGCCTATGCACGGGCCGTTCCGCCGAAGCCCGCCGTGATCGACCGCATCGCGCTGTTCAAGCAGGACACGCGGGCAGGCCGCTTCCGCCTGCTCGACAGTTTCCCGCTGGCCTGATCAGCGATGCGGGCTGAGCGCGGTCAACACGGCGACGAACTCGCCAGCCGCCTCGGCCACGGTCCGGTCGTTCTGGATCGAAACCAGTTGCGCGCGCTCGGTCGTCAGCGGCACCTCACGGGCAAGCCGGGCACGGATATCGGCCTCGCTTTCGCGTCCACGCGCTGCCAGCCGCCTGGCAAGAACCTCGTTCGGGGCGGTGATGTTGACCACCGTCACCTGGCCGGCAAGACGCTCGGCCGCGGGAACGGCCCGGCGCGAGCCATTGGCGATGACCACCTGCCCGCTCGCGATGCCAGCCAGCGCCGCGGCCGGAATGCCGTAGCAAAGGCCATGGGCGCGCCAGCTGAGCGCGAGTGCGCCGCGCGCCTCCGTCGCGTCGAATTCAGCCTCGCTGCAGCTGTCATGGTCCTCCGCGCCGGCCATGGCCTGGCGGGTGATCAGACGGCGGACGAAGGCGAAGCGGCCATCACCTGCCAGCGCGGCACGGGCGGCCTCCATCAACGTGTCCTTGCCCGCTCCGGACGGGCCAACCACCAGCACCAGGACTCCCGATCCTGCGGCCGTCATGGCTGCAGAGGGTTCCAGCAGATCTTGAGAGGATGATGACATGGCGGGCAAGAAACTCGGACTTGAACCTGTGATCGACCCGACCGCTCATGTGCGGCAGGCGACGCTCGGGCGCTACACCGAAATCGGCGCGCGCACCTCCTTCGTCGAGTCGACGATGGGGGACTACTCCTATGTCGTGAACGACTCGAATGTCATTTACACGACAATCGGCAAATTCTGTTCGATTGCGGCCATGACCCGCATCAACCCCGGCAACCACCCGATGCAGCGGGCGAGCCAGTCGCATTTCAGCTACCGCGCCAGCGCTTATTTTGACGATGCCGAGGACGACGCGCCCTTCTTCGCCTGGCGCCGCTCGACGCCGGTGACGATCGGCCACGATGTCTGGATCGGCCATGGCGCGATCGTGCTGGCCGGCCGCTCGATCGGCACGGGCGCAGTCGTCGCCGGCGGCGCCGTCGTCACCAAGGACGTGCCAGCCTACACCATCGTCGCCGGCAACCCGGCC
>NZ_JBFTZN010000016.1:0-43556 GCF_056406775.1 Allobosea sp. P1_A7 | reverse complement strand
AAGCCGAACCAGGCGGCGATGAGGCCGACGAGAACCAGGGCCGAGCCGACGAAATCCGCTGAAAAATGCGTCGCCTCGGCTGCCAGTGCCTCGCTGCCCGTTTCCGCCGCGACCTTGCGCAGCGAGTGCCAGCGGATCGCGTCGACGATCATGGAAAAGAGGATGACGCCAAGCACGATGGGCGTGACGGTAACGGCGTCGACCGTACCGCTCCACAGCCGGCTGATCGCCTCCCAGAGGATAGCTCCGGCCAGCGTAAAGAGGATCGCGGTCTCGACCAGCGCCGCCAACGCCTCGACCTTGCCATGGCCGTAATGGTGCTCCGCGTCGGCCGGCTTGTCGGCCGCCCGCACCGCGAACCAGGTGAACAGAGTCGAGCCGATATCGATCAGCCCCTGCAAGGCATCGGTCAGCAGGGCGAGCGAGCCGGAGAGGATCGCAGCGATGCCCTTGGCTCCGGTCAGCAGGAGCGTCGCCATCACCGACAGCAAGGCAGCACGCTGCTTGATGCTGGAAATTGTCGCGGCGTCGGGGCGTTTCGTGTCCACGTCTTGCGTTCTCGTCATGGCCCGCCTCGCGCGCCGCCTCTTGGAAAGCAGAGCGTCTGGCCCGATTTAGGAGCGAGATCAACCCGGCCGAACAAGGGGAGCCCCAAGCATGCGATATCTCCACACCATGGTGCGTGTCACCGATCTCGACGCGTCACTCGATTTCTACGTGAACATGTTCGGCCTTGTCGAAACCCGCCGCATCGAAAATGAGAAGGGACGCTTCACGCTGGTCTTCCTGGCTGCGCCGGACGACGCCGCCGACGCCAAGGGCGCCGAAGGCAGCCGTGGCCGCCCCACGCTGGAGCTGACCTATAACTGGGATCCGGAAGTCTATACCGGCGGCCGCAATTTCGGTCACCTCGCCTATGAGGTCGACGATATCTACGCGACCTGCGACAAGCTGATGAAGGCGGGCGTCACGATCAACCGCCCTCCGCGCGACGGAAACATGGCTTTCGTCCGCTCTCCCGACAACATCTCGATCGAGATCCTGCAGAAGGGGCCCGCCAAGGCGCCGGCCGAGCCGTGGGCGAGCATGCCGAATACCGGGGTTTGGTGAGGGCCGAGGCGCCGGGCTCAAACGCCGGGCCCAAGCGCCAGACCCATGCGTGTGACCGTTGAGCGCGGCGATGAAATCGGGCACGAGAGGGCGCGGCTTCGGCCGCGTTTCCTTGCTGGTGGTGTGATGCCCATGACCAAGCCTGCTATCGCCGCGACCCTTTCGGACGGCACGCCGATCCACGACATCGTGCTTCGCTCGCCCGGTGGGGCCGAGGCGCGTGTCATGGACTGGGGCGCGACGCTGCGCGATCTGCGCGTGCCGCTGACGAGCGGCCAGCCGCAGCGTGTCGTACTCGGGCTCGCCGATCCCGCCGATTATCCCCAGCACGCCTCGCATATGGGCGCGATCGCCGGACGCTTCGCCAACCGCATTGGCGGCGGGCGCTTCACGCTCGACGGCAAGACCTATCAGTTGCCTCTGAACGAGAACGGCCGGCATTCGCTGCATGGTGGCGGGCAGGGCTTTGGCAAGCGGCCCTGGACGATCCTGCATCATGACRCGGCAAGCGTGACGCTGGCCCTGGTCTCGCCTGACGGTGATGCCGGCTATCCCGGTGCGCTGAATCTCTGGTGCCGCTACAGCCTTGTCGGGGCAGCAAYGCTGCGCATCGAACTCACCGCCACCACCGATGCGCCGACGATCGTCAATCTCGCGCATCACTCCTATTTCAAGCTCGATGATGGTCCCGACATTCTCGACCACGAGCTCGAGGTCCGCGCCAATCTGATGACGCCGGTCGATGCCGACCTGATCCCGGACGGATCGCTCGTCCCGGTTGCCGGCATGCCCTTCGATTTTCGCAAGCCGCGCGCGGTCCGCTTCGCAAACCCCGACGGCACGCGCTTCTGGTTCGATCACGACTATGTCCTGATCCGCGACCAGTGTGAGCCGAGCGCGCTCGCCGGGCTGACGCTCGCCCATGCCGCGACCTTGCGCTCGCTGCGCAGTGGGCTCGCGATGCAACTCTGGACGACGGAGCCGGCGCTCCAGGTCTATGACGGCTTCAAGCTCAACACCTCCGTGGTGGGGCTCGACGGCCAGCCCTATGGTCCAAATGCCGGCATCGCGCTGGAACCCCAGCACGTGCCGGACTCACCCAATCTGCCGCATTTCCCCACGACCGTGCTGCGCCCCGGCGAGGTCTACCGGCAGGTCAGCGAATATCGCTTCAGCGGTTGAAATCCATGGCAGGCGTCTTCAGTCTCGGCATCRCAACCCTCGACTATGTCTACAGCGTCGAGACCATGCCGACGCGTGGCGAGAAATATCGCTCACGCGATCTGGCGGTGGTCGGCGGCGGCTGCGCCGGCAATGCCTCGGTCGCCATCGCGCGGCTCGGCGGTCAATCCTGGCTGGCGACCCGGCTCGCGGACGACCGCGTCGGCGACGAGATCGTGGCTGAGCTCGCAGACGAGGGCGTCGATACCCGCTTTTCCTTGCGCGCCGTGGGGTTGCGCTCACCGGTTTCAGCCATTCTTGTCGATGCCGCTGGCGAACGCATGGTCGTCTCCTATTCCGATCCGGCGATGCCGGAGAGCGCCGACTGGCTCCCGAAAACCCTGCCGGACGGGGCGAAGGCCGTGCTCGCCGATACGCGCTGGGGCGAAGGAGCGCTCGCGGCGCTGAGGCTTGCGCGCCAGGCTGGTATTCCAGGCCTGCTCGATGGCGACCGCAGGCCGCCGCATCCCGACCTCGTGGCGACCGCAAGCCATGTCGCCTTCAGCGCCCAGGCCTTGCGTGAGATCTCGGGGGAGGAGGATCCGCGCCTTGGCCTCGCCCGGATCGCGCAAGGGTCAGCGACCTGGCTTGCCGTCACGCTCGGCAAGGAGGGGGTGCTCTTCATCGAAAATGGCGAAGTCGCGCATCTGCCGGCCTTCGCGGTCGAGACCGTCGACACGCTTGGCGCAGGGGATGTCTGGCACGGGGCCTTTGCGCTGGCGCTGGCCGAGGAACAGGACGAGCGCGACGCCATCCGCTTCGCCTCGGCGGCCGCTGCGATCAAATGTACGCGCTTTGGCGGTCGCGCTGGCGCGCCGACGCGCGGCGAGGTGATGCGTTTCCTGATCGAAACGGGCCCCGGCTGAAGCGACGCCCGCGGAACGGGCATCGCCTGCCTGAAATTTGGGCGGCGCTGACGGCGCCGCCTCTTGCCCGTCGAGGCCGYAGGCGGAGAATGGCTCAGGTTCATTCGCGCCAGGGCCTTCGATGTTCGCGCCGCCGTTTCCGGCCTCCGCCGATCCGCTGTTGCCGGCCTATGTGAGGGCCAATGGCGGCGTGCGGCTGCGTTTCGCCAGGGTCGGCGAAGTGACGCGCCGGCTCGAGCTCGCCGAGTCCGGCGGCTACCGCGCCCGCTTCCCCGACACCTTCGCCTCAACCTGCGAGGCCGTGCTGATCAACACCGGCGGCGGCATGGCCGGCGGCGACGCGATGCGGGTCGATGCCGCCATCGAGGCACAGGCCGAGGCGGTCATCACCACGCAGGCGGCCGAGAAGATCTATCGCAGCCAAGGCGCTGACACGCGGATCGAGACCAGTCTCTCGGTTGCTGCCGGGGCGGGCCTCGCCTGGCTGCCGCAGGAGAGCATCCTGTTCTCGGGCGCTCGCCTCGCCCGGAATCTGACGATCGACCTCGCCACCGACGCGCGCCTCGTTGCCTGTGAATCGATCGTCTTCGGTCGCATCGCCATGGGCGAGACGATGCAGCGCGGTGCCATTCACGACCGCTGGCGCATCCGTCGCGATGGCCGCCTGATTTTCGCCGACGAGCTTCGCATTGACGGTGCGGTCGCCGCCACGCTGGAGCGGTATGCCATTGCCGCCGGGGCGCGGGCCGTCGCAACCGTGATCGCCGCCGGCCCGGAACATCCCGGCAGGCTCGATGAGCTTCGTGCGCTGCTTGCCGAGGACCCCGCCTGCCTCGCCGTCGAAGCCGGGGCCGGGCTTGTCTCCGGTCTTCTCGTCATTCGCCTTCTCTCCCGCGATGCCCTGGCGCTCCGTCGCGCCCTCGTCATGCTGCTTCGGCATGTCACGGGGCGTGCGCTGCCGCGCACATGGTCCACGTGAGGAGAGCACCATGCTGGCGATCCAAGGCCTGAAATGCATTTATGACACCGGCTCGCGGGGCTGGGCGGTCGAACTCGCGCTTGCTGGCGAGGGGGAAACCGTCACGCGTCGCTTTGACGTCGACGGGCCCGATGATGCCGAGATGCTGATCGACGCCTTCGAGGAATCCACCACGAGCAGTTTCGATCCCGCCACCAGCGAGATCGTCTTCGCCTATGAATACGCCGATCTCGACCTCGATGAGGACGAGGCGGAAGACGAGGACGACGAAGAGGTCGAGACCTCGGAAGACGAGTCCGAAGAGGACGAGGAAGACGAGAAGGAAAAGGCATGAACCTGACGCCGCGCGAAAAGGACAAGCTGCTCGTCGCCATGGCTGCCATGGTGGCGCGGCGAAGGCTGGAGCGCGGCGTCAAGCTCAACTATCCGGAGGCCGTGGCGCTCATCACCGATTTCGTGGTCGAGGGTGCGCGCGACGGTCGCTCTGTCGCCGAGCTGATGGAGGCCGGCGCCCATGTGATCTCGGCCGACCAGGTCATGGACGGCATCGCCGAGCTGATCCATGACGTGCAGGTCGAGGCGACCTTTCCCGATGGGACCAAGCTCGTCACCGTGCATGAGCCGATCCGCGGCTCGGCTGGGCGTCTGAAGCCCGGCGAAGTAACGACACTGCCCGGCGACCTCATTCTCAATGAAGGTCGCGAGAGCCTGATGCTCGCGGTTGCCAATACCGGTGACCGGCCGATCCAGATCGGCTCCCACTATCATTTCTTCGAGGCAAATCCCGCGCTCTCCTTCGAACGCGAGAGGGCGAGGGGCTTTCGTCTCGATATTCCGGCGGGAACGGCGGTGCGCTTCGAGCCCGGCCAGACCCGCGAGGTCAGGCTCGTGGCGCTCGGCGGCAAGCGCGAGGTCTATGGCTTCCGGCAGGAGATCATGGGTAAGCTCTAGCGAGACCGATGCCGGTGCGGGGTGAGAGTGCCGATGACCGAAATCGCAGAGAAACCGTCACAACAACTGGCCGCGAACGGAAAGAAGCGCGGGACCTGCGCCATTTCGGGCGTCGAGACCAGCCGCAAGAACCTCGTCCCGCTCGCCACGCTGCGTCCTTCGCTGGCCGAGCGCATCCAGTCCGATTTTCCGCAGCTCACCGAGCAGAGCCTGATCAGCAAGACGGAGCTCGCGCGCTACCGCACGCGCTATGTCGAGGAAATCCTGCGCGAGGAGCATGGCGAGTACACGGAGCTCGACCGTGAAGTCGTCGAAAGCATCGCCAAGCAGGACACCATCGCGGCGAATGTCGAGGACGATTTCGAGGAGCAGCGCACGGTAGGGCAGCGCCTCTCCGACGGTCTCGCCGCTTTCGGCGGCTCCTGGGCCTTCCTGATCAGTTTTGGAGTGGTGCTGGCGATCTGGATGATGATCAATGTCGTGGAAGGGATGGACAAGGCGTTCGACCCCTATCCCTTCATCCTGCTCAACCTCGTTCTCTCCTGCATCGCGGCGATCCAGGCTCCGATCATCATGATGAGCCAGAAGCGGCAGGAGCAGAAGGATCGCCTGCGCTCGTTCAACGACTATCAGGTCAACCTCAAGGCCGAACTCGAGATCCGCCATCTCCACGAGAAGATCGACCATCTGATCACCCGGCAATGGCAGCGGCTGGCCGAGATCCAGCAGGTCCAGCTCGAGATGCTGCAGGAAGAGAGCCTGCGGGCTGCCCGCCGCCGCAAGCCCGCAGGCGCGAAGGCCAAGACGAAGCGGCGCGATGAGGACCGGCAGGCCAAGTCGGAGCCCGATGCATCGGCCTGAGAATTGCTAACACGTCGCAAGAACCGACCAGGGACTTCGAGATGCCCTTTCCCTTTCCGCGCAATGCCTATGCCGCCATGTTCGGCCCCACGACCGGCGATACGGTGCGCCTCGGCGACACCGAGCTCGCCATCAAGGTCGAGAAGGACTTCACCACCTATGGCGAGGAGGTGAAGTTCGGCGGCGGCAAGGTCATTCGCGACGGCATGGGCCAGAGCCAGGTCAGCAATGCCGCCGGTGCGGTCGACACCGTCATCACCAACGCGCTGATCCTCGACCATTGGGGCATCGTCAAAGCCGATATCGGTATCCGGGCCGGGCGCATCTGCGCCATCGGCAAGGCCGGCAATCCAGATATCCAGAACGGGTTCGGGAACTTCGATCCGTCCGAGACCATCATCGTTGGTCCCGGAACCGAGGTCATCGCCGGCGAAGGCAAGATCATCACCGCCGGCGGCTTCGACAGCCATATCCACTATATCTGCCCGCAGCAGATCGAGGACGCTCTGATGAGCGGCCTCACCACGATGCTGGGCGGCGGCACCGGCCCGGCCCATGGCACGCTCGCGACGACCTGCACGCCCGGCCCCTGGCATCTCGGCCAGATGATCAGGGCGGCCGACGCCTTCCCAATGAACCTCGCCTTCGCCGGCAAGGGCAATGCAGCGCTGCCGGGCCCGTTGACGGAGATGATCGAGGCCGGCGCCTGCGCGCTGAAGCTGCATGAAGACTGGGGTACGACACCGGCGGCGATCGACAACTGCCTGTCCGTCGCCGACGACTACGACATCCAGGTGATGATCCACACCGACACGCTGAACGAGAGCGGCTTCGTCGAGGACACGATCGCGGCTTTCAAGGGCCGCACGATCCACGCCTTCCACACCGAGGGGGCCGGCGGCGGCCATGCGCCCGACATCATGAAGGTGGCGGGCCTGCCCAATGTGCTGCCGTCCTCGACCAACCCGACGCGGCCCTTCACAGTCAACACGCTCGACGAGCATCTCGACATGCTCATGGTCTGCCACCATCTCTCGCCCTCTATCCCTGAGGATCTCGCCTTCGCCGAAAGCCGCATCCGCAAGGAGACGATCGCCGCCGAGGACATCCTGCACGATCTCGGCGCGCTCTCGATGATGTCCTCGGATAGCCAGGCCATGGGGCGCATCGGCGAGGTCGTGACCCGGACCTGGCAGACCGCGCACAAGATGAAGGTGCAGCGCGGTCCGCTGCCGCAGGATGCCGGCACTGGCGCCGATAATTTTCGCGCCAAGCGCTATGTCGCGAAATACACGATCAATCCGGCGATCGCGCATGGCATCTCGCGCCATATCGGCTCGGTCGAGATCGGCAAACTCGCCGATCTCGTGCTCTGGTCGCCGGCCTTCTTCGGCGCCAAGCCCGATCTTGTCCTCAAGGGCGGCATGATCGCGGCAGCGCCCATGGGCGATCCCAACGCCTCGATTCCGACACCGCAGCCGGTGCATTACCGCCCGATGTTCGGCGCCTTCGGCAAGGCCGTGACCACGACATCGCTGCTCTTCGTCTCGCAGGCCGCGATAGCGAACGGCCTCAGGTCCCGCCTCGGTACGGACAAGGAGATGGTCGCGGTCGAGAATACGCGCGGCGGCATCTCCAAGAAGAGCATGATCCACAACGACGCGACGCCCGACATCCAGATCGATCCGGAAACCTACGCGGTGGTGGCGGATGGCGAGTTGCTGGTTTGCGAGCCTGCCAGGGAATTGCCGCTGGCGCAGCGCTATTTCCTGTTCTGAGCGATTGGGGGGCGCCTTGCACTGTGGACCGCAGGGGGCTGTGCCGCTTCCGTATTGACTAGGCCGCTCGCGCATTCTTTCTTCGTCGGCAAATCAATTTGTCAGGCAGGCAAGTTTGCCAGGGAGAGAGCTCGTGTCCGGTTTCCGTTTCGCTCGCCAGGCGTCGTTCTGGCTCGCCAGTGCTGCGCTTCTGGCCTCCTATCAGCCCGCCGCGGCGCAGGGGCAGGTCACGGTCTATTGCTCGATTCTCGAAGAGCAGTGCCGTGAGGGCGCGACGATGTTCGAGCGCGCCACCGGCATCAAGGTCTCGATGGTGCGCAAGAGCACGGGCGAGGTTTATGCGCAGGTCAAGGCTGAAGCCTCCAATCCGCGTGGCGATGTCTGGTGGGGCGGCCCCGGGGAGCCGCATCTGCAGGCTGCGGAGGAGGGGCTGCTCGACGAGTATCGTTCGCCCAAGCTCGCCGAGCTGCATGACTGGGCGCAGCGCCATGCCGAGCAGTCGAAATTCCGCACCTCCGGCATTTATCTCGGCGCGCTTGGCGTCGGCTACAACACCGAGATGCTGAAGAAGAAGGGCCTGCCCGAGCCGAAATGCTGGGCGGACCTGCTCGACCCGGCCTATCGCGACGAGGTCCAGATTGCCGACCCGAGCTCGTCGGGCACGGCTTACGTCTTCCTCGCGACCACCGTGCAGCGCCTCGGCGAGGAGAAGGGCTTCGACTATCTCAAGGCCCTGCACAAGAACATCAACCAGTATACCAAGTCCGGCATCGCGCCGGTCAAGGCGACGGCGCTGGGCGAGACGGCGATCGGCATCGCCTTCATTCACGACATGCTGACGCAGAAGCTGCAGGGGGCGCCGATCCAGACCGTCGCGCCCTGCGAAGGCACGGGCTACGAGACCGGCTCGGTTTCGATCATCAAGGGCGGCAGGAATGCCGAGGCGGCGCGCCGTTTCATCGATTTCACGCTCTCGCCCGAGGCGCAGAACATCAACGCCAAGCTCAAGATCAACTCGATCCCGTCGAACAGGAACGCCGAACTCTCTCCCGACGCGCCAAAGTTCTCGGAGATCAAACTGATCGACTATGATACGCCGCGCTGGGGCAGTTCGGCCGAACGCTCGCGCCTGCTGAAGAAGTTCGACACCGAGGTGAAGGCGCGGCCACGGTAAGGGCGGCGAAATCCGGCTCCTCGCCTTCGCAAGCGCATCCCACGCATCCGGACCCTCTGCGCCATTCTGCTGCAGAGGGCGCGGCGGCTGCATCCAGCCCGCCGAAACGTGCGTATTCTATCTGGGCGGGTGAAGCGCCCTCAGGCACGAGAGGAGAACGCGGTATGTCGGATCCGGTTATCGTCATTGCGCGGGCGCGCATCCGCCCGGAAACCCGCGCAGCCTTTGTCGCTGCGGCGCAAGACTGTATCGCCGCGACACGTCGCGAACATGGCTGTCTCGCCTATGACATGCATGAGAGCATTACGGAGCCCGGGTATTTCGTGTCGGTGGAGAGCTGGGAGCAGCGCGAGCATATCGACCGCCACCTGCAGCAGCCGCATCTTCAGGCGTTCCTCGAGATCGCGGGGGCTTGCGTCACGACGCCTCCGGTGATCGAAGTGGTCGAGCCGCGATCGGTCGATCGCCTCTGATCCATTTCGTTGTCACGGGTACCATCATGCTGCGCGCCACCTCCGTCGTCCGCAAGGCCGCGGTCAAGCAGGACAAGGTCGTCGAGACCCTGACGCTCGACCATGAGGATCGMAATCGCCGCCGCATCGCGCTGAAAGGCGATGGCGGGCGCGAGATCCTGCTCGATCTCGACAAGCCGACGGTTCTGAACGATGGCGATGCCGTGAAGCTCGAAGACGGCGGCCTGGTCCTGGTCAGAGCCGCTGCGCAGAGCCTGCTCGAAGTGCGGGCCGAGAACCCGCTGCGGCTGATGCGCGTCGCCTGGCATATCGGCAACCGGCACACGCCCGCGGAGATCACGGCGGACGCGATCTATATCGAGAACGACCATGTCCTCGCCGAGATGGTCCGTGGCCAGGGCTGCGCCATGAGCGTGGTCGAACGTCCGTTCCAGCCTGAGCGCGGCGCCTATGATCACGGTCACGCCCACGACCATGAACACGGTCATGATCACGATCACGCGCATGATGCATCCTGCGGCTGCGGGCACGATCACGGCCACGCTCATCACGAAAAGGGGCACGCTCACGCCGGCCATGATCATGCTCACGATCACCATGGCGACGACCACCATGGCCATGATCACCATGAGAACAAGCGTGATGATCACGCGAACCACGCCCATACACATTCCCACGCCCACGCCCATGGCGCGGATTGCGGCTGCGGTCACGACCACAGCCATGGCGATCATGATCATAAGCATGACCACGGCCACCATCATGGCGCCGAACACGCGCACAAGGGTCACAAGCACGACCATTGAGGGCTGATGTCGCACGCCCATCTGCCGTTGATGGTCTGGCTTTCGCCGTCCTTCCCGGTCGGCGCCTTTGCCTATTCGCATGGGCTTGAATGGGCCTTCGAGGCCGGCGACCTCACCAATGCCGACACGCTTCGCGATTGGCTCGATGCGCTCGTCGGCCACGGCTCGCTCCATAACGACCTCGTCCTGTTCACGTGCGCCTACAACGCGCTTGGGGCTGAGGACGACGCGGCGCTGAGCGAGGTGGCGGAACTGGCCCTGGCGCTGGCGAACTCCGCGGAGCGCCGGCTGGAAACGGTGACGCAGGGCAATGCGTTCGTGGCGGCCGTTCGTTCCGCCTGGCCTTGCGGGGCATGTGACCGGCTCCGCGCTGCCTGGGAGGGCGACATCGCCTATCCCATCGCTGTCGCGTCCGCCGCCAGCGGCCATGACGTGCCGCTGCGCCCGGCGCTGGAAGCCTACAGCCTCGCCTTCGTCGCCAATCTGGTTTCGGCCTCGGTCAGGCTCGGCATCGTCGGACAGACCGACGGGCAGAGGATCACGGCTGGGCTGGTGCCGTCCTTGCATGCGGCTGCCACGCGCGCGGAAACCGCGACGCTCGCTGATCTCGGCGGCTGCGCGCTGCGCTCGGACCTTGCGTCCCTGCGCCACGAAACCCAGTATTCGAGGCTGTTCCGCTCATGACCCGCTCTCCTCACGGCCCCTTGCGCGTCGGCATCGGCGGCCCGGTCGGTTCCGGCAAGACCGCCCTGATGGAGGTGCTCTGCAAGCGCATGCGCGATCGCTACGATCTCTGCGCCATCACCAATGACATCTACACCAAGGAGGATGCGCGTCTCCTGACCGTCGCGGGAGCTCTGCCCGAGGAGCGCATCATGGGCGTCGAGACCGGCGGCTGCCCGCATACCGCCATCCGCGAGGATTGTTCGATCAATCTCGCCGCGGTCGAGGAAATGCGCGGCAAATTTCCCGCGCTCGACCTGATCCTGATCGAGTCAGGCGGAGATAATCTGGCGGCGACCTTCTCGCCCGAGCTCGCCGATCTGACGATCTACGTGATCGATGTCGCCGCAGGCGAGAAGATCCCGCGCAAGGGCGGCCCGRGCATCACCCGCTCGGACCTGCTCGTCATCAACAAGACCGATCTCGCTCCGCATGTTGGCGCGGATCTTGCTGTGATGGACCGGGACTCAAGGACCATGCGGGGCAAGCGGCCCTTCGTCTTCACCAATACGCGGGAGGGCGAGGGCGTCGATGCGGTGGTGGATTTCATCGAGACCGTGGGCGGCCTGAGGGCGAGCGCCGGGGGATAGGGGAGGCGAACATGCTGACGCGATTGACGGGCGCCCTGGCGTCGCTCGTGACGATGATGGCGGCACCCGCCCTTGCCCATACCGGTGTCGGCTCCGTCAATGGTCTCTTTCACGGGCTGCAGCATCCGCTCACCGGGTTGGATCATGTGCTGGCGATGATCGCCGTCGGTCTCTGGGCCGGGCTCGTCGGCGGCAGGGCGCGCATCGCCTATCCTGTCGCCTTCGTCTCGGCCATGGCGCTGGCCGGGCTCTGGGCCATGGCCGGGGGACAGCTTCCAGGCGCGGAGGTCGGCATCGCCTTTTCTGTCGTCATCCTCGGGCTTGCCATCGCGCTCAATCTCGCGCCGCCGCTCGCCGCCGGCGCCCTTGCCTGCGGGATCTTCGCGATCTTCCACGGCTTTGCCCATGGTGCCGAGCTGCCCGAGGATGCCAGCGGTGTGAGCTATGCGATCGGCTTTGTGATCGCGACATCTGCTTTGCATGGAGTAGGCTTGCTTCTTGCGAGCCAGTTCGCGGTGCGGATGCCGCAGCTTGCCCGCGTCGCAGGTGGCGGTCTCATTCTGGCAGGTGTCGCGATCCTGTCGGGTTGAGTGGGGCCTTACCCTCAATGCGTTAGGCGTCGTGGCTCATGACACCTGCGTTGAAGATCCTGATCGTCGATGCCAACCCGGTCCGGGCGGCCATCATCGACGAGGGTTTGCGCGAGGCGGGCTTTACCGACCTCGTCAGAATGGGCGCGACGCATGGCTTGGTCGCTGCCATCGAGACGCATGATCCCGACGTGGTGGTGATTGATCTCGAGGATCCCAGCCGCGATGCGTTGGCCGACATGTTCCTGGTCAGCCAGCACGTGAAGCGGCCGATCACCATGTTCGTCGACCAGTCGGACGCGGCCKCGATCGAGGCCGCCGTCGAGGCGGGCGTCTCGGCCTATATCGTCGACGGGCTGAAGAAGGAGCGGCTTAAGCCCATCCTCCAGACCTGCATCAGCCGCTTCAACGCCTTCCGGAAGCTGCGCGAGGAACTGGACGAGGTGCGATCGCAGCTCGACGACCGCAAGCTGATCGATCGTGCCAAGGGCATCGTCATGCGCCTCAAGGAACTCCCCGAAGAGGAGGCCTACGCCCTGATGCGCCGCACAGCGATGAACGAAAAGCGCAAGCTGGTCGAAATTGCCCGTTCCATCATCACGGCGGCCGAGGTGCTGAAATGACTCTGCACCTGCGCGTCGGCTTTCTTCCTCTGGTCGATGCCGCGCTGCTGGTCGCGGCGGCTGATGCAGGCTTCGCGGAAGGCAGGGGACTTGCCCTCGAACTCGTCCGTGATGTCTCCTGGTCCAACCTGCGCGACAGGTTGCATGTGCGCCTCCTCGATGCCGCCCATATGCTGGCACCGGCGGCCATAGCCTCGACGCTCGGCATTGGCGGCGTCACCGCGCCGATGACGGCCCCGATCCTGCTCAATTTGAACGGCAATGCGGTGACGGTCTCGACGCGTCGCTTCGAGGAACTGGCGCGGGCTGCCGATGGGGATCTGGCCGATCCCATGGTTTCGGCGCGCGCGCTGGCGAAGCTGGTCGGGATGCGCAGGGCCTCAGGCCTGCCGCCACTGACTTTTGCCGCGGTCTTCGGATTTTCCAGCCATACCTATCTTCTCTGCGATTGGATGGCGCGAGGCGGCGTCCGCCTCGGCCAGGATGTTCGCTTCGAAATCGTGCCTCCGGCGCAAACGGTCGAGGCGTTGCGCAGCGGTCGTGCCGACGGCTTTTGTGCCGGCGCGCCCTGGAATACCCTGGCTGTTGCTGCCGATGTCGGCGCCATCCTGCATTGCGGGGTCGATCTGCAGGCCGATTGCCCGGAAAAGGCGCTGGCCTGGAGGGCCGACGATGTCGAGCGCCGCGGCGAGGCCGTGTCGCGGCTGAATGCGGCTCTTGTCGATGCGAGCCGCTGGGCTGGCGCGGAGGCGAACTGGCCCCGCCTGGCGGAGCTTCTCGCCACGCCCGAGAGATTGGGCATGCCCGTCGATCTGATCGAGGCGATCCTGCGCGGCGAGATCGTTCAGGGCGGTGGGCGGCCGGTGCGGCGGGTCGCCTCCTATATCCGCTTCGACGAGAAGGCGCTGCGTCCCGAGCCGGGGCATGCCGACTGGCTGCTCGCCGCCATGGCGCGGGCAGGGCAGCTTGTTCTGGAGCCGGGCATGAGCGAGAGGGCGCGGGCGGTTTTCAGGCCTGCCGCCTTTGATCTGGCGCTCCGCTGAAATTTTAGGCTCGCCCAATATTTGTGCGATTGCGTTCTGTTTGTGCGTCGCACAATGTCAGGCGTGAGCGATCGGCGCAGCCCATTGCTCTTTATCAAACCAAAGGAATTCAAGGGCTTGGACCTGATCGGCCGGCTGGCACGGCATTTGTATTGAATGCCGTGACGCGGCCAATGCTGCCCGCGACAAGTTCGAACCGGAACGCACAGCAACGCCGCTGTCGAAGGAGGCCCGCAAGGGCGCTTTCGCGCGGCGTTTTCGTTTTCGGCGGCAGCGAGCCCACCACGCTCACGCGAAAGGCGATCGATGACCAAGACCATTCAGACCAGGGCCTTGTCGCTTGCGTCCGGCTCCAGCCGCCGCGAGATGCTGAACCTCAGCGGCGCCGCAGCGCTCGCCAGCGCCATCAAGCTCGCCTTTCCCTCCGGCGCGATGGCGCAGGGGACAGGCCCCGAGGTCAAGGGCACGCGGCTTGGCTATATCGCCTTGACCGACTCCGCGCCCCTGATCATCGCCAAGGAAAAGGGCTTCTACGCCAAGCATGGCGTGCCCGACATGGAGATCGCCAAGCAGGCTTCCTGGGGCGCGACGCGCGACAACATGGCGCTCGGCACCAAGGCGAACGGCATCGATGGCGGCCATATCCTGCGCCCCAAGACGCATCTCTACACCACCGGCAAGGTGATGCAGAACAGCCAGCCCCTGCCGATGTACACGCTGCTCAACCTCAATGAGGACGGGCAGGCGATCTCGGTTTCCAACGAATACAAGGACCTGAACGTCCAGAAGGACGCCTCGCCGCTGAAGCAGGCCTTCGAACGGAAGAGGGCCGCCGGCAAGGAACTCACCGCGGCCATGACCTTCCCAGGCGGCACCCACGACCTCTGGATCCGCTACTGGCTGGCCGCCGGCGGCATCGACCCCGACACCGACATCAAGGTCATCGTYGTGCCGCCGCCGCAGATGGTGGCGAACATGAAGGTCGGCACCATGGATTGCTTCTGTGTCGGCGAGCCGTGGAACGAGCAGCTCGTCAACCAGAACATCGGCTACAGCGCACTCACCACCGGCGAGCTCTGGTTCAAGCACCCCGAGAAGATCCTGGGCATGCGAGCCGACTGGGTCGATGCCAATCCGAAGGCGACCCAGGCCATTCTGATGGCCGTCATGGAAGCCCAGATGTGGTGCGAGAAGATGGAGAACCGCCAGGAGCTCTCCGAGATCGTCGGCCGCCGGCAGTGGTTCAACGTCCCGGTCGCCGACCTCAACAAGCGCCTGCAAGGCGACATCAACTAYGGCAATGGCCGCGAGGTGAAGGGCACAAATCTCTACATGAAGTTCTGGGGCGAGGGCGGCGCGACGTCCTATCCCTGGAAGAGCCTCGACACCTGGTTCGTCACCGAGAATATCCGCTGGGGCAAATTCGATCCGACGATCGATATCAAGGCCCTGGTCGACAAGACCAACCGCGCCGATCTCTGGCGCGAGGCGGCGAAGACGCTCGGCGTCACGGGCGCCCCGACCACCGACAGCCGCGGTGTCGAGACCTTCTTCGACGGCATGAAATTCGACCCCGCGGCGCCGCTCGACTACCTCAAGGCGCTCAAGATCAAGCGCGTGGCCTAGGGCGATGGCGGAACCGCTCGTCATCGTTGGCAAGGGAATGGCGGCGACGCGGTTGGTCGACGAGCTCAGCCAGCGCGCACTCGGCCGCTATTCCATAGCCGTGATCGGTGCCGAGCCACGGCTCGCCTATAATCGCGTCCTGCTTTCGCCGTTGCTGGCGGGCGAGATCGGTGTGCCCGAAATCGAACTCAAGCCAGCGGCATGGTGGGGCGCGCGCGGCGTCTCGACCTTCTACGGCCGTGCTGTCACCAGCATCGACAGGGCCGCGAAGTCGGTGACGCTCGAAGGCGGGCTTCGTCTGCCCTATGCCAGGCTCGTGCTCGCGACGGGCTCGACTCCGCTGAAGCCGCCATTCCCGGGCATTGGCCTGCCGGGTATTGCGACCTTCCGCGATACGGCCGATGTCGAGGCTCTGCGCGCCCAGGCCGAGCGGGGGGCGAGGATCGTCGTCATTGGCGGCGGGCTCCTCGGACTCGAGGCGGCCTATGGCCTGTCCCGGGCCGGCGGCAAGGTGACAGTGCTGCATCTCGTCGACCGCCTGATGGAGCGCCAGCTCGATGCCGAGGGCGCAGGCCTGCTCGCCCATGCCATGAACAAGCGTGGCATCACCATTCGCCTCAATGCTGCGACCAGGGGTTTTGTCGGCACGGACCGGGTCGAGGGCGTCGAGCTTGCGGACGGTTCCGTCGTTCCGGCCGATCTCGTCGTCATCGCCATCGGAGTGCGCCCGAATGCGGAGCTGGCGAAGGCCGCCGGCCTGACGGTCAATCGCGGCATCCTCGTCGATGATCGCCTGGCAAGCGCCGATGCCTCGATCTTCGCCATCGGCGAATGCGCCGAGCATCGCGGACAGGTCTACGGGCTGGTCGAGCCTGCCTATGAGCAGGCTCGCGTGCTGGCGGCGCATCTCTCCGGCAAGGAGGCGAGCTATGCCGGCTCGCTGCTGGCGACCAATCTCAAGGTCAGTGGCGTCGGCGTATTCTCGGCGGGCGATTTTGAAGCCGGCGCGGATGACGAGATCGTCGTGCTGCGTGACCGGGCCGCCGGAATCTACCGCAAATTCGTCCTGCGCGAAGGTCGGCTCGCCGGCTGCATCCTCGTCGGGGAGACAAGTGGAGCACTGTTTTATCTCGGCCTGATCCGCGCTGGCCAGGACATCTCAGCCATTCGCGCCGATCTGCCCTTCGGCGAAGCCTATTGTGTCAGGGAGGCCGCCTGACCATGCGCCATGACGCACCGCTCTGCCCTTCCGGCCCGATCCTCACCACCTGCCCTTATTGCGGGGTTGGTTGCGGCGTGCTGGCGACACCGGACGGCAGAGGTGGCGCGGCGATCGCTGGAGACCCGAACCATCCGGCGAACCGCGGCAGGCTCTGCTCCAAGGGCTCCGCGCTCGGCGAGACGCTGGGTCTGGGCAAGCGCGTATTGCACCCGTTGAAGCGCAACGCGTCAGGCGGTTACGACCGGGTTTCCTGGGAGGTCGCGCTGGATGCGGTCGCGGCCGGCCTGAAGGGCATCATCGCCGAGCACGGCCCCGATGCGATCGCCTTCTATCTCTCCGGCCAACTCCTCACCGAGGACTATTACGTCGCCAACAAGCTGATGAAGGGTTTCATCGGTTCGCCGCATGTCGACACCAATTCGCGGCTTTGCATGTCCTCGACCGTTGCCGGTCAGCGCCGCGTCTTCGGCTCGGATACGGTGCCGGGTTCCTATGAGGATCTGGATTGCGCCGACCTGATCGTGCTGGTCGGCTCGAACACGGCCTGGTGTCACCCGGTCCTGTTCCGCCGAATTCAGCAGAACCGGGCCGAGCGCGGCGCAAGGGTCGTGGTCATCGACCCCCGCGTTACCGCGACCGCCGAGGATTCCGATCTCGTCCTGGCCCTGAAGCCGGGATCGGACAGCGTGCTCTTCGCAGGGCTGCTCGTTCACCTCGTCGATCACGGCCTGACCGATACGACCTATCTCGCCCGCCACACCACGGGTTTCGCCGAGACCCTGGCGAACGCGCGCGAGATCGCGCCCGACCTCGCGTCCGCCGCTGCCCGCACCGGCCTCGCGGCTGCGGAGATCGCCGCCTTCTACGAGCTCTGGGCGAGTACGCCTGCCGTCGTGACGGCCTGGAGCCAGGGCGTCAACCAGTCGGCGCAGGGCACCGACAAGGTCGCGGCGATCCTGCATTGCCATCTCGCAACGGCCCGCATCGGCCAGCCGGGCTGCGGACCGTTCTCGCTGACCGGGCAGCCCAACGCCATGGGCGGGCGCGAGGTCGGCGGTCTCGCCAACATGCTGGCTGCCCATATGGGCTATTCCCCGACCGAGATCGACCGCGTCCGCCGTTTCTGGCAGGCGCCGCAGATGGCTCGCCAAGAGGGGCTGAAGGCGGTCGCCATGCTCGATGCGGTCGCCGAAAAGCGGATCAAGGCGCTCTGGATCATGGCGACCAATCCCGCCGTGTCGCTGCCGCGGGCCGATCAGGTTCTCTCGGCGATGAAGACGCTCGACCTCCTCATCGTCTCCGAGAACGTGCTCTCGAACGACACCCTGCGCGCCGGGCCCAGCTTCATCCTTCCTGCCGCCGCCTGGGGCGAGAAGGACGGCACCGTCACCAATTCCGAGCGCCGCATTTCGCGCCAGCGGGCCTTCCTGCCGTTGCCGGGAGAGGTCCGGCCGGACTGGTGGATCATCTGCGAGGTCGCCATGCGCCTCGGCTTCGCGGAGGCCTTCCCGTATTCCGGCCCGTCCGAGATCTATGCCGAGCATGCCGCGCTATCGGCCTTCGAGAACGAAGGCGGCCGCGATTTCGACATCGGCGCACATGCCACGCTCGATCGGCGCGCCTATGACGCGCTCCCGCCTGTGCAATGGCCGGTACCAGCGGGACGTCCGCTTGGCACCGCACGCCTATTCACTGATGGCGGCTTCTTCACAGGGGATCGCCGCGCCAGCCTGAAGCCCCTGGCCACGCCCGCCCTGGCCTCGGCTGTCAGCGAGGATTACCCGTTCCTGCTCAACACCGGCCGCGTCCGCGATCATTGGCACACGATGACCCGCACGGGGCTCAGCCCCAGGCTCAGCGCCCATATCGCCGAGCCCTCGGTCTGCGTGAACCCGGCGGACGCTGCCCGCCACGGCCTTGCCGATGGCGGCTTCGCCCGCATCGAGACCAGCCACGGAGCTGTCACCCTCAAGGTCTCGCTCGATCCAGGCGTCCAGGAAGGCTCGCTTTTCGTACCGATACACTGGTCCGCCGAGACGGCGTCCCATGCCCGCATCGGTGCGGCCGTCCAGCCGCTATGCGACCCCTATTCCGGCCAGCCTGAAATGAAGGCGACACCCTCCCGGATTACCTCCGTCAGCTATGCCGCGCGCGGTTTCATGCTCTCGCGCGATCAGGTCGCGCTGCCTGCTGGAAGCTGGTGGGTCGCGGTCGCCGTCGAGGGCGGGCAGGGCAAGCTGTTTGCGACCGATGCCACGCCCGACGACCTGATGGCCCACTGCCGCGCCGCCTTTGGGGAGGATGGCCTCGTCGAGATGCTCGACCGCAAGGCTGGCATCTATCGCTGCGCCGTGACCCGCGACGGCAAGCTCATCGCGGCCCTGTTCACTGGCCCGGCCGATCGCGCACCGCTCTGGGACACGGTCAAGCTCGCATTCGCCGATCCCGATTACGCGCCCGAGAACCGGCTCGCCCTGTTGTCCGGGCGCAGGCTCGACGGAGCAGCCGATGCCGGCCCGATCGTCTGCGCCTGTTTCGGCGTTGGTCTGAACGCCATTCGCGCGGCCTTCGAGAGCGGCGCGGCCGTCACCGCCGAGGATATCGGCCGCGAGCTCCGGGCGGGTACGAATTGCGGGTCCTGCCTGCCGGAGATCCGGCGCATCGCCGGCAACCGGAACCGTGAGGCGGCGGCATGAGCGTCACGATCGTGGATGACATCGAGAGGAGCGACGAGATGGGTCAGGCTGCCTTGAAAAATGCGACAGAGGCGAAGGTCGTCGCCCTGCCTGCAGCGAAGGCGGAGGTGGTGAGCCTGCCGCCTGTGCTGGCGAAGCCGGTGGCGCAGCGTGTCCTGTCCTGGTTCAAGCCGATTCTGCAGAATCTCGTGCCACCGCTCGTCACGGTCGCGCTGATCCTGCTGTTCTGGCAGATCGCCGCGTCGGGGCCGCAATCCTCGCTGCCGCCACCGACCAAGATCTGGGAGGAGGCGAAAGACCTGATCACCGAGCCGTTCTACTGGGCCGGCACCCAGGATATCGGCCTCGGCTGGCGCATCCTGGTTTCGCTCCAGCGTGTCGCGATCGGCTTTGGTCTGGCAGCCGTCGTCGGCGTGCTGGTCGGGGCTCTGATCGGCCAGTCGATCTGGGCGATGCGGGGGCTCGATCCCGTCTTCCAGGTTCTGCGCACCGTGCCGCCACTGGCCTGGCTGCCGCTCTMGCTCGCAGCCTTCCGCGATAGCCAGCCCTCCGCGATCTTCGTGATCTTCATCACCGCGATCTGGCCGGTGATCATTAATACTGCGGTCGGCATCCGAAACATCCCGCAGGATTACCGCAACGTCGCGCAGGTGTTGCGACTGAACCAGATCGAGTTCTTCTACAAGATCATGGTGCCCTCCGCCGCGCCCTACATCTTCACCGGGCTTCGCATCGGTGTCGGCCTGTCATGGCTCGCCATCGTTGCCGCCGAAATGCTGACCGGCGGCGTTGGCATCGGCTTCTTCATCTGGGACGCGTGGAACTCCTCGCGCCTCTCCGACATCATCGTGGCGCTCGTCTATATCGGCGTGGTCGGCTTCATCCTCGACCGGCTGGTCGCCTCCATCGGCGCGATCGTCACCCGCGGCACTGCGGTGAACTGAGGAGCAACGCGCCATGAGCACGCCCTATCTGAAGATCGACCATGTCGACAAAAGCTTCCGCCGTGGAGCGGCGACGACGGAGGTGTTGAAGGACATCAATCTCGTCATCGACAAGGGCGAGTTCGTCTCGATCATCGGGCATTCCGGCTGCGGCAAGTCGACCCTGCTCAACATCATCGCCGGCCTGACGCCGGTCAGCGCGGGCGCCGTGCTGCTCGAGAACAAGGAGGTCAACGACCCCGGTCCGGAGCGGGCGGTGGTCTTCCAGAACCACTCGCTGCTGCCCTGGCTCACGGTCTACGACAATGTCGCCCTGGCCGTGAACAAGGTCTTCGGGCGCTCGAAGTCGCGGGGCGAGCGCCATGACTGGATCGTGCACAACCTCGACCTCGTCCAGATGGGGCATGCCCGGGACAAGCGTCCGGCCGAGATCTCCGGGGGCATGAAGCAGCGCGTCGGCATCGCCCGCGGCCTCGCCATGGAGCCCAAGATCCTGCTGCTCGACGAGCCATTTGGTGCGCTCGACGCACTGACGCGCGCGCATCTCCAGGATTCGGTGATGCAGATCCATGCCGCGCTCGGCAACACCATGATCATGATCACCCATGACGTCGACGAGGCCGTGCTGCTCTCCGACCGCATCGTGATGATGACCAATGGCCCCTCGGCCCGCATCGGCGAGGTTCTGGATGTCAGGCTGGAGCGCCCGCGCAAGCGCCTCGAGCTGGTGTCGGACCGCACCTATATCGCGGCACGCGAGGCGGTTCTGAAATTCCTCTACGAGCGCCATCGCTTCGTCGAGGCGGCGTGAGTCGGGCGCGGCGATGAGCAACGATTTCACCCCGGACCAGAAGCGCTATCTCGAAGGCTTCATGAGCGGCATGCAGTCGGCGCGGGCGGCGCGTGGGCTCGGCCCGCTCGGCGGTGCGGGTGAAGGCGGTGCTTTGCCGCCGTCCGGGCCTGACAAGGAGCATGGGGAGGCCCAGGCGCGCACGGTCGCGGCCGGAGGCAAGCTGGTCGATCAGGAGAAATGGAAACAGGCGGAGCATCCGTTCGATGCCTATGCCCGCTTCAAGGAGCAGGCGTCCTCCGGCACCTATCCCAAACCGGAGGACAACTTCCGCTGGCGCTATCACGGCCTGTTTTACGTAGCGCCTGCGCAGAACAGCTATATGTGCCGCCTGCGGATCCCGAACGGTATCCTCAAGGCCTGGCAGCTCGAGGGTGTCGCCGATCTCGCCGAGCGCTATGGCGGTGGCTACAGCCACGTCACCACCCGCGCCAATCTGCAGATTCGCGAGATTTCGGCCGAGAACGCGCCGCTCCTGCTCGAAGGCCTCGCCGATCTCGGCCTGACGGCCAAGGGCTCGGGCGCTGACAACATCCGCAACGTCACCGGCTCGGCGACCGCTGGCATCGATCCGCTCGAACTGCTCGACACCCGGCCCCATGCTCGGGCCTGGCACCATCACATCCTCAACGACCGCTCGCTTTACGGCCTGCCGCGCAAGTTCAACGTCGCCTTCGACGGTGCAGGCTCGATCGCGACGCTGGAGGACACCAACGATATCGGGTTCCAGGCCGTCGAGGTCGGGGAGGGCGCTTCTTGTGCGGGCCGGCCGGTCGAGCCGGGCATCTGGTACAGGCTGGCGCTCGGCGGCATCACCGGCCACCACGATCTCGCCCGTGACACGGGGATCATTGTCGCACCGTCCGATGCCGTCGCAGTGGCCGAGGCGATCGTGCGCGTCTTCATCGCCAATGGCGATCGCACCAATCGCGCCAAAGCCAGGTTGAAATATGTGCTCGATGCCTGGGGCTTCGACAAATTCCTCGCCGCGGTTGAGGAAAAGCTCGGCCGCACCCTGATCCGCGTCGAGACGGGCTTCGTGAAGCCGCGCCCCGTCTATGACCGCCTCGCCCATATCGGCGTCCATGCCCAGGCCCAGCCCGGCCTGAACTGGATCGGCGTGGCGCTGCCGGTCGGCAGGCTCACGGCCGCGCAGATGCGTGTCCTCGCTGCGATCTCGCAGCAATGCGGCGACGGCGATATTCGCCTGACAGTCTGGCAGAATCTGCTGATCTCCGGCGTGCCGGATGGCAGGGTCGACGACGTCCTCGCCAACCTTCAGGCGATCGGCCTCTCCGCCGAGACCTCGGTTCTCCGCGCCGGGCTGATTGCCTGCACCGGTGCGACCGGCTGCAAGTTTGCGGCCGCCCATACCAAGGAGGACGCACTCGCCATCGCCGATCATTGCGACCGGCGCCTGACGCTGGAGAMCCCGGTCAATATCCATCTGACGGGCTGCCACCATTCCTGCGCCCAGCACTATATCGGCGATCTCGGCCTGATCGGCGCCAAGGTGCCCATCAACGAGGAGGGCGACACCGTACCCGGATACAACCTTCTCGTCGGCGGCGGCTATGGCGTCGAGGGCGGCATGGCGCGCGACTTCCAGGCGAATGTGCGGGCTGAGGATGCGCCCGCGCTGGTCGAGCGGATCCTGCGAACCTGGCAGATGCACCGCGCCTCGCCGGACGAGAGCTTCGTCGCCTTCGCCCGCCGCCACGAGGTCGCAGCGCTCAAGGAACTGGTCGACGCCACGGGAGATGATGCATGACCGTGCAGACGCGGAATCCGCTCGTCCAGGTCCTGCCGGAGACAGCGCCCTTCAGCGACGAGCAGCGCTCCTGGCTGAACGGTTTCTTCGCCGGCCTGCTTTCGCTCGACAATACCGGGGTGACGGCGCTCTCCACGGCCGAGAATGCCGCCCTGATGAGCGGTGGCGCGGAGGATGACGGCGCCCCGTGGCATGACCCGGCCATGGAGATCGCCGAACGGATGAAGCTCGCCGAGGGCAAGCCGTTGCCGCGAAAGCTCTTCGCGGCGATGGCGCAGCAGGATTGCGGCCAGTGCGGCTATGTCTGCGAAACCTATTCGGCCGCGATCGCCGAAGGCAAGGAGCCGCGGCTCAACCTCTGCGCGCCTGGTGGCAAAGACACCTTGCGCATGCTCAAGGCACTGACGGAAACGGCGGGCGGCGAGCCCGCCGGGATTCCGGCTGAGGTCGCCATACCCACTGCTCCGGCCGGTCCAGCAGGCCGCTCACGCGAAAACCCGGCCTTCGCCACCTTCCTCTCGCGTCGCAAGCTCAACGGCGAGGGGTCCGAGAAGGAGACCTATCATGTCGAGTTCGACCTGACCGAAAGCGGGCTCGACTACGTGGTCGGCGACGCCTTCGGCATCATCCCCGGCAATGACCCGCGTCTCGTCGATGCCGTGATCGGACTTCTGGGCGCACGGCCGGACGCCGATATCGGCGGCAAGACCCTGCGCGAGGTGCTGATCGCCGATGTCGCGCTTGGGCCCGCGCCGGATGCACTGTTCCAGCTGATTTCCTACGTTACGGGCGGCGAGACACGCCAGACGGCCAAGCGCCTCGCCGCCGGCGAGGACCCCGACGGCGATCTCGACCGGCTCGACGTTCTCGGAACCCTGCACAAATTCGCCAGGGCCCGGCTCTCTGCCGAGGCCTTTGTCGAGGCTCTCGATGGTCTCCAGCCGCGGCTCTACTCGATTTCGTCGTCCTTCACCGACACGCCGGGGCGCATATCACTGACGGTCGACACGGTGCGCTATGCCATCGGCAACCGGCCGCGCTGGGGCGTCGCCTCGACCTATCTCGCCGAACGTGTCAGCCCCGGCGACAGGGTGCCGGTCTACGTCCAGCGCGCTCACGGCTTCGGCCTGCCACCCGATCCGCGGATACCGGTCATCATGGTGGGCCCCGGCACCGGCATTGCTCCCTTCCGTGCATTCCTGCGGGACCGCAAGGCGACGAAGGCTCCGGGCAAGAATTGGCTCTTCTTCGGCCATCAGCGCCGGGCCAGCGATTTCTTCTACGAGGAGGAACTGAACGAACTGAAGCAGGACGGCATCCTGCACGGCTTGACGCTCGCCTGGTCGCGCGATGGCAGGGAGAAGATCTATGTGCAGGACCGCATGCGCGAGCGTGGGGCCGAACTCTTCGCCTGGCTGGACGAGGGCGCGCATTTCTATGTCTGCGGCGACGCCAGGCGCATGGCCAAGGATGTCGAGCGCGCCCTCGTCGATGTCGTGGCAGAGCACGGCAAGCGCTCGGCCGACGATGCGGTCGCCTATGTCGGTGCCCTGAAGAAGGCCGGACGCTATCAGGCCGATATCTACTAGGCTCGCCTGACCGGGGCCTCTGTCATCCTGCCGTCATGCTGGCCCGTCAAGCGCGCCCTCCCAGGGGCTGCGGCGGAGGCGGGCGTGTCAATTCATATCACGGGCGGAACAGTTCTGACCACCGTGCTCACCCGTGCCGATCTCGTCACCGATGGATCGTCCATCGCTGCCCTCGATGCGTCCCCTCCTGCCGGCGCCTTGCGCCTGGATGCGACCGGCTTCCTCGTCCTGCCCGGCATGGTCGATTGTCATGGCGATGCCTTCGAGCGGCACATCATGCCGCGGCCGCGCGTCTCCTTTGATATCGATCTCGCCCTGCGCGATGCCGATCGCGCGATGCTGTGTTGCGGTATCACCACGGCCTTCCACGGCGTGACCTGGTCCTGGGAACCCGGCCTGCGCGGAGCCGGGAATGCGCGGCGCCTGATCGACGCGATTGCGCGGCTCGCGCCGGAGCTCGGAGCCGATACGCGCTTCCATTTGCGCCACGAGACCTTCAACCTCGATGCCGAGGCCGAGATCATCGAGTGGCTGCAGGCGGGGCGCGTCGGAGTGCTGGCCTTCAACGACCATACCGGCGGCATCCTCAAGGAGACGACCCGGCCGGACAAGGTCGCCAAGATGGTCGAGCGCACCGGCCTCTCGCATCACGACTTCATGGCCCTGGCGCAAAATGTTCATGACCGCGGCGACGAGGTGCCGGAATCCGTCGCGCGGCTGGCGGAGATCTCGCTGGCCGCCGGCATTCCGACACTCTCGCATGACGACATAAGCCCGGACATGCGGCGCTGGTATCGCTCGCTCGGCGTGACCGTGGCGGAATTCCCGATCGATGAGGCGACGGCGCGCGAGGCTGTCGCGCATGACGAGGCGACGGTGTTCGGCGCGCCCAATGTCGTGCGCGGCGGTTCGCATACCGGCTGCCCGGCCGCCGAGGACATGGTCGGCAAGCGGCTCTGCACCATTCTGGCCTCGGATTACTACTATCCGGCGCTGCTGCTGGCGCCCTTCATGCTGGCGCGCAACGGCACGRCGAGCTTTCCCGACGCCTGGAGGCTGGTTTCCCAGGCCCCGGCCGCAGCGCTTGGCCTGGCCGATCGCGGCATCATCGCGCCGGGCATGAGGGCAGACCTGGTCATCGTCGAGGACGCACCTCAGCCGCGCGTCGTTGCGACGATCGCTGGCGGCAAGCTGGTGCAGCTCGCCGATCAGCGTCTTCTGGCCTGAGTGGCGTCTTGCTGCCTGATCAGGCGTCGTAGCCGCGCAGGCTGGTCAGCGCCGTCATCACGCCACGCAGTTCCGCGAGGCCCCGCAGGCGGCCGACGGCGGGGTAGCCCGGAAAACTGCCCTTGCCGACATCGTCGAGCAGTTCATGGCCGTGATCGGGCCGCATCGGGATGCGCCAATGGCGCCAGCCGGCGGCCTTGCGGCGCTGCTCCTCGGCCATCAGGGCATCCACGAGTGCCACCATGTCGGTGTCGCCGCCCAGATGCTCTGCCTCCATGAAGGAGCCATCGGGATCCTTGGCGACATTGCGCAGATGCGCGAACCAGATCCGGTCGGCGAAGCGCCGGGCGATACCGGGCACGTCGTTCCCTGGGTTGGCGCCCAGCGAGCCCGAGCACAGGGTCAGACCATTGGACGGGCTGTCGACCGCATCGAGAATGAAGGCGATGTCGCTCTCATCCGAGCAGATCCGCGGCAGCCCGAAGAGCGGGCGTGGCGGATCGTCGGGATGGATGCACATTCGGATCCCGACCTCTTCGGCAGTCGGGATCACCGCTTCGAGGAACCGCTTCAGATTGGCGCGCAACCCGTCATGGCTCATTTCATGATAGCGCGCGAGCATGCGCTTCAGGCCGGGCACGTCATAGCGATCATAGGCGCCGGGCAGCCCGGCCATGATATTGGCGAGCAGACGGGCGCGGTCGGCCTCGGTCGAGCGCTCGAACCAGGCCTTGGCCCGGTCCATCACCTCGGCTGAATGGCCGTCGGCAGCGCCGGGGCGCTCCAGCATGAAATGGTCGAAGGCGACATATTCATGCAGGTTGAAGCGCAGCGCCGTGCCGCCGCCGGGCAGGGGGCAGGCGAGTTCCGTCCGGGTCCAGTCGAGGACCGGCATGAAGTTGTAGCAGACCACCTCGATGCCGCAGGCGGCGAGATTGCGCAGCGACTGGCGATAGTTGACGAAGATCGGCTCCAGGTCGCCTTCGCCGATCTTGACGCTTTCATGGATCGGCAGGCTCTCGACCACGGACCAGCGCAGGCCGAGGCTCTTGTCCTTTTCGATGATCGCCTTGCGCGCCTCGATCTCCTCGACGCTCCAGACGACGCCATAGGGAATCTGGTGCAGCGCATTGACGATGCCTTGCGCGCCCGCCTGCCGTGCCTGGGCGAGCGTCACCACATCGTCCGGCCCGAACCAGCGCCAAGTTTGTTCCATCGTCGCGTTCCTTCCTAGTCGTTTCTTGTCGTGATGCAGAGAATGCGGCCGGTTCAGGCCTTGCGGATCGGTGTGTTCGCGACGAAGGCGTCGACATGGTTGCGCGCGATCGCCTCGATGGCGTCGAACACCGTGCGCAGATGCGCCCGCATCGCCGTCTCGGCGCCGAGTTCGTCGCCGGCACTGACCCTTGCGGCGATTTCGCGATGCTGATCCATGATCATGCCGGGCCAGGACGCGGCCTCCAGCGACAGGCAGCGCACGCGGTCAAGCTGCGCCTTGACGCCTTCGATCAGACCCCAGACCGAGGGGTGGCCGGAAAGCCGGGAAAGCTCGGCATGGAAAGCCTCGTCGGCGCGGAAGAAATTGACGCGATCGCCCACTGCGAGCGCCTGTTCCTGCTGCGTGATCAGCCGTTCCAGCGCGGCACGTCCGGCATCGTCGATCCGATGCGCGGCCAGCGTTACAGTGCGGCATTCCAAGGTTTCGCGCACGAATTGGCTGTCATAGACTGCCGCCAGATCGATCGGCGCGACGAAGGTGCCGACCTGCGGCACGACCACCAGGAAACCTTCGTCGACCAGTCGCTTGAAGGCCTCGCGCACGGGCGTGCGGCTGACCCCGAACTGGACGGCCATCCGCGCTTCCGACATCGCCTCGCCCGGCAGGAGCACCGCGTTGAGGACGTCGTCCCGCAAGGCGCGGTGAATCTGGTCTGTGCTTTGTCGTGCCGCTGCGCTGCCCATTGCCAAGCTCTGGTCCACTAGTATACTAGGATACCGGGCATTCCGAGGCGACGTCAATGTGAACTTCGCCAAGGCTGACGCCGAAAGGTGTCTTGAAAGAAACCAAAAGCGGGAAATCCGTACCGAAGGGAGAAGTCATGGTCCAGGACAGCATTAATCGGCGCACATTTATTGGTGGTGTTGCCGGTCTCGCGGGTGCCGCGGCATATGCGCCGGGCGCCTTCGCGCAGCAGCTCAAGCTGCCGACCTCGCCGGTCGCGCTTTCCGTCGTCGATGTCGCCGGCAATCTGGCGCTGACGCAGAAGGCGATCGAGAATTACCGCAAGGCCAAGCCGAACCTGGTCTCGCGCATCACGTTCACCAAGGCGCCCGCGCCGGAGCTTCCCGGCAAGCTGAAGGCACAGCAGGAAGCGAACCGCGTCGATATCGACATGGTGCTGACCGGGACCGATGCGCTCTCGGCCGGTGTCGGCCAGAAGCTTTGGACGCCGCTGCTGCCGCAGCTTGCAGGCTCGCTGCCGAAGCTCGACGAGATCTACCTCGAAGGTGCCGCGAAGATGCAGGGCCTCGCTAGCGGGCAGGGCGTCGTGGTGACCTATTATCCCTCCGGGCCGCTGCTCGAGTACATGCCCGACAAGGTCAAGAAGGTGCCGACGACGGCCGAGGAGCTGCTCGCCTATACCCGCGAGAACAAGAACCGCTTCTTCTATGCGCGCCCCGCCAATTCGGGGCCCGGCCGGACCTGGATCATGGGCCTGCCCTATATCCTCGGGGATTCGAACCCGAAGGATCCGGTCAAGGGTTGGGACAAGACCTGGGCCTATCTCAAGGCGCTGGGCGAGAACGTCGAGTACTACCCGGCCGGCACCGGTGCGGTGATGAAGGAGCTCGGCGAAGGCTCCCGCGACATGACCGTCACGACCACGGGCTGGGACATCAACCCGCGCGTGCTCGGCGTCGTGCCCAAGGAGGCCAAGGTCGGCGCGCTCAAGGGATTCCATTGGGTCACCGACGCGCACTACATGTGCATCCCGAAGGGCGTCTCGGACGAGAAGCTCGCGGTGCTGCTCGACCTGATGAACTTCCTGCTCACGAAGGAGCAGCAGGCCTACACCTATGACGAGGGCTATTTCTATCCGGGCCCGGCCGTGAAGGGCGTGACGCTCGACATGGCGCCCGCCGAGAGCCAGGCGGCGATCAAGGAATACGGCCGTCCCGAATACGAGAAGCTCATCGCCGAGGCGCCGCTCGAGACGCCGCTCGATCCCGACCAGATGGTGCTCGCTTTCCGTCGCTGGGACGAGGAAGTCGGCGGCGCCAAGCGCAAGTGAACGAAACCCGTTAACGACAGCGAGCCGGTTCCGGCCGGCTCGCTTCGCCGTCACACTCCCTGACAGAACCCATCAGCCGCTTTCCAAAGACGTGACCTAAATGACGATTCACGCTGCGAACTTCCGCGAGCTGCGGCTCGACAATCTGAGCCGCGACTTCGGCACTCACAACGCCGTCAAGGACGTGTCGCTGACGATCAAGAAGGGCGAGTTCATCGCGCTTCTCGGTCCGTCGGGCTGCGGCAAGTCGACGACGCTGAACCTGATCGCGGGCCTGCTGCCAGCGACGGGCGGCGGCATCTGGCTCGATGATCGGCGCATCGACCCGCTGCGGCCCGAGGAGCGCGGCTTCGGCATGGTGTTCCAGAATTACGCCCTCTTCCCGCATATGAGCGTGAAGCGGAATATCGGCTTCGGTCTGAAGATGCGCGGCGTCCAGAAATCCGAGATCGAGCGGCGCGTCGGCGAGGCTGCAGCGCTGGTTCGGTTGCAGGGTCAGACCGAGAAACTGCCCGGCCAGCTCTCCGGCGGGCAGCAGCAGCGTGTCGCCATCGCCCGGGCCATCGTCGTCGAGCCGCCGCTCGTGCTGATGGACGAGCCGCTCTCCAACCTTGATGCCAAGCTGCGTCTCGAGATGCGCGCCGAGATCCGCCGCATCCACAATACGCTCGGTGCAACCACGATCTACGTCACGCATGATCAGGAAGAGGCGTTGTCGCTGGCCGACCGCATCGTCGTGATGCGTGACGGCCAGGTCCGTCAGGTCGGTGGGCCGGAAGACCTGTTCTCCCGCCCCGACCATCTCGATGTCGCCGAGTTCATGGGCTTCCGTAACAAGGTCGCCGGCCGCGTCGCCTCCGTCGAGGGTGAGCGCGCGACCGTCACCGTCGGTGACGCCAAGGTCGTCGGACGGGTGCGCGGCAGCGTGGCTCCCGGTGCTCAGGCCTGGCTCGCGATCCGGCCGGAGGATCTGCACCCCGCAACTGCCGGCAGCGCCGGGCTCAAGGCGTCGGTCGTCTCGACCGAGTTCCGCGGCCGCGAATTCGTCGGCTTCTCCCGCATGGCGGATGGAACCGATCTCTCCTTCCTGGCGCATGACCGCATCGCGCCGGGCGGCGAGGTCACGCTGGCTGCAGATCCCGATCGCGTCCTGGTTTTCGGGGGGGCGGCGTGAGCGCGACGACATCCATCCCCCTCAGCCAGAGGCTCGCCGCACGCGGCATCGATTCTCTGACCCTGCTGGTTCTGCCGGCGGTGTTCTTCCTCCTGGCGCTGTTCATCTACCCGTTCCTCTATGGGCTCGTGCTCTCCTTCACGCCCAAGACCGGGCCGATGCTGGCGAACTACACGCGCTTCTTCTCGGATTCTTTCCTGTACGGGACGATTGCGACGACGCTCTGGCTGGCATTGCCGGTTACGATCGTGACGCTTCTGCTGGCGATTCCGATCGCCTTCCGTGTGCGGATGATGAAGCATCAGCGCCTGCTGACCACGATCCTCGTGATCCCGATCACGCTCGGCACGGTTCTCGTCGCGCAGGGTCTGTTGAATTATCTTGGCCCCCAGGGCTGGTTCAACCGTACCCTGCTGACGCTCGGGCTGATCTCGACGCCGGTGAAGCTCCTGCACAATTACTGGGGCGTCTGCATTTCGCTCGTCATCACCGGCTTCCCCTTCACGTTCCTGCTGACCCTGTCCTACCTCTCCGGTGTCGATCCGGCGCTCGAGCAGGCCGGCGCGACGCTGGGCGCCGGGCCATGGGAGCGGTTCAAGCACATCCTGCTGCCGCTCCTGCTGCCGGGCCTGGCGATCACCTTCTGCCTCAGCTTCGTGCAGGCCTTTTCGGTCTTTCCCTCGGCGGTCTTGCTGGGGGCGCCGGCCGGGCCGACGCGCGTCATCTCGATCGCGGCCTATCAGGCTGCCTTCGAGGAGTATGATTATTCGATGGCATCTGCCGTCGCGATGATCATGGGCGTGGTGCAGCTCAGCATCGTCGTCGTCGTGCTGGCCGCGCGCGGCATGCTCTACCGTGGCCCCGCCGGCGGCGGGAAGGGCTGAGATCATGGTCAAGGATACCCGCCTCTCCAGCAAGCTCTGGGCTGCCGCCAACTGGACGCTCATCGGCTTCTTCATCCTCAACCTCGGCGCGATGATCGCGACGGTGGTGACGAGTTCCTTCGCGACCCGCTGGCTTGGCACATGGCTGCCGGCCGGCTGGACCACGCGCTGGTATTCGGCCGCCTGGAGCGAGTTCCAGCTCTCCGACGTGCTGAGCGTCACCTTCCAGATCGTCTTCCTGGTTGTGTTCCTCTCGGGCCTGCTCGGTGTGCCAGCCGCCTATGCGCTGGCGCGGCGGGATTTTCCGGGCAAGAAGCTCGTCATGCTGCTGTTCCTGCTGCCGTYGCTGGTGCCGCCGATCACGTTCGGCATCCCGCTCGCGACGGTGCTCTACAAGCTCGGCCTGGCCGGCGGCATGTCCGGCGTGGTGCTTGCCAACCTGGTGCCGACCGTTCCCTTCGTCATCCTGGTGATGATCCCGTTCATCGAGCAGATCGACACCAAGATCGAGGCGGCCGCCCGCGTCTTCGGAGCGAACACCTTCAAGCTCTTCATTCACGTCCTGCTGCCCCTGCTGATGCCGGGCATCCTGGCTGCGCTGCTGCTGGTTCTGGTCAGGACGATCGCGATGTTCGAGCTGACCTTCCTGACCGCAGGCCCGACCAGTCAGACGCTCGTCGTCGCCCTCTATTATGCGGTCTTCGCCGCGGGTGTGCGCGCCGTGCAGTCGATCGATGCCATGGCGGTGATCTACATGATCACGACGCTGATCTGGCTGGTGATCGCGCTGCGCTTCGTCAACCCGACGCAGATCGTCGCCCGGGCCAAGAAATAGGACGCCAACACGGAAGACGCCGGCCGCCTTCGGGTGGCCGGCCCCTGCGACGTATGGGCATGGCGACATCCACCATAGTGGTATGATAGACAGACCGCCGGATGGGGGATGAGCGGGACTCTCTGCCCATGACGATGGAACCCAGCCTCCGCCTCAAGGATTCGATCGCTCCGCATCTGGTCTCGTCCTTGCGGCGGGCGATTATCGCCACGCGGCTCAGGCCCGGTGAGGCACTCTCGGAAAAGGATATCGCCGGCCGCTTCGGCGTCGGCCGCCAGCCGGTCCGCGAGGCCTTCATCGAGCTCTCCGAAGCCGGCCTCGTACAGGTCCTGCCGAGCCGCGGCACTTATGTGATGAAGGTTTCGATGCGGGCGATCGCCAATGCCCGCTTCGTACGCGAGGCGGTGGAATGTGCCATCGCGCGCGCAGCCAGCGCTTTGATCACCGCGAAAGACGTGGTGCGACTGCGCCGGCTGATCGAGCGCCAGCGCGAGACGTCTCGGCTCGCCGATCGCTCCGCCTTCGCTGTGCTCGACGAGAATTTTCATCAGACCCTCGCCGAGATCGTCGATTGCGACTACGCCGCCCGCATCGTCGAAGGCGCTCGCGCCCAGACTGACCGCGTCCGCTATCTGTCGCTGCCCGGCGCCTCGCCGGTTCCGCTGCTCGTTGCCCAGCATGCCGCGATCGTCGATGCCATCGAGGCCGGAGACGCTGATGGCGCGGAGTGCGAGATGCGCAAGCATTTGCGCGAAATCCTCAACGCCTTGCCCCGGATTGCGCAGAACTATCCGGAGCTGTTCGAGGACGAAGTCATGCCGGCACATACGCAGGTGCTGCACAGGCCCTGATCGACGCGCTGAGGGGGCGGGGAGTGCCCGAGGCCCGCGCCGATCGAACCAGCAACGTGATTCGGGATCGCCCAATGGTGCGCAGCCAGACCACCCGAAACACGGCGCGACCAGTGCGGGCTGATCCCGAGCCATCGCTTTCCGAGAAAGTGACCCTGACCAGGGAGCGGGAAACACTCCTCATCACCCTCTATGCCAAGGGCGAGGAAAGCCGCCTGCGGGATTCCCTGCTGAATGATCGCTTTGCCGCGAGCGCGATCCGCCGGATCGACTATGACTTCCGGAAACTGGGTGTCAGTCGGGACGACATGATCGCGCTGGCGATGCGGGCGCATATCTTCGATGGCTGGACCAGCGACTTCATCATGCGGCACTCCGATGCGACGGTGCTGCATCTCGGCTGCGGCCTCGACAGCCGGGTCTTCCGGATCGATCCGCCCCCGAGCGTACGCTGGTTCGATCTGGACTATCCGGAGGTCGTTGCGCTCCGCCGGCGTCTCTATCCGGAAAGACAGGGTTACACCCTGATCGGTTCCCCGGTGACGGAGTCGGGTTGGCTCGATGACGTGCCTTCGGGCCGGCCGACAATGATCATTGCAGAAGGGCTGCTGATGTATCTCCGACCGGATGCCGTGCCACGGTTGATCAAACGGCTGGTTGCGCATTTCGGGCATGGCGAATTGGCTTTCGATGCCTTCAGCCCGTTCGGATTATGGCTTGTCAGCCATCACCGCGCGGTGCGGGCGACCGGCGCCACGCTGTTATGGAGCATCGACGAGCCGCGCGAGCTTGAAGACCGCATTCCCGGGCTGAAACTCAGGAACGACCTGACCGCCTATGATCCGCGCGGCTATGATCCGGCTCAGATTGCAAGGATGTCCTGGCCCGCCCGCCTGACGGTCCTCTTCCTCTCCGCCTTTCCGCCTCTCGGGCGCATGGGCCGGCTGCTTCGCTTCCAGTTTTGAGCGCGGCAGATTGCCGGGCTGAATCCCATGCGCAAAACCGGTCGAAAATCGCCTGCTTTCGCGTATAAGGGCGCGTGAAGCTCAGCACGCGCCGCCCATGTCCGGATAAAATGCAGCACTATCAGTCATATCGATTCTCCGTCGCACCCATGATGGATTGGACGGACCGGCATTGCCGCGTCATCCATCGCCTGATGTCGCGCCGGGCGCGGCTCTATACGGAGATGGTGACGGCGCAGGCGGTGATCCGCGGCGACCGGCAGCGCCTGATCGGCTTCGACGCGATGGAGCAGCCTGTTGCCTTGCAACTTGGCGGCAATGATCCGGCCCTGCTGGCCGAGGCCGCGAAGATCGGCGCCGATTTCGGCTATGACGAGATCAATCTGAACTGCGGCTGTCCCTCCGACCGCGTGCAGGGCGGGGCCTTTGGTGCCTGCCTGATGCGGGAGCCCGCGCTGGTCGGTGACTGCGTCGCGGCGATGAAGGCGGCAGTCTCCGTCGCCGTCACCGTCAAATGCCGCATCGGCGTCGATGATCAGGATCCGGAAGCGGCGCTCGATGCCCTGACCGTCAGCGTGCGAGACGCCGGCGTCGATGCGCTCGTCGTGCATGCTCGAAAGGCCTGGCTGCAGGGATTGTCGCCGAAGGAAAACCGCGAGATCCCGCCGCTCGACTATGAGCGCGCCTATCGTCTGAAGGCGGCGCATCCGGACCTGATCGTGGCGATCAATGGCGGCATCCGTGCCTCCGCGGAATGGCCGACGCATCTGGCGCATCTCGATGGGGTGATGATCGGCCGCGAGGCCTATCAAAATCCCGAAATCCTGCTGCAGGTCGATCCGCTGCTCTTTGGCGAGGCGGCGCCGGTTGACGATGCCTTCGCCATGCTGGAGGCGCTCGAACCGTATATCGCGGCGCATCTCGAGAAGGGCGGCCGGCTGCATGCCTTCACCCGCCATCTCGTCGGGCTGTTCCCGGGCCGTCGGGGTGCGCGCCAGTTCCGCCGTCATCTTGCCGAGCATTGCGTCGGGGGCGAAGCGGGGCTTGCGGATCTGCGTGCCGCGGTCGCCCATGTCTCGCGCTACGAAGAAGCGGCTGCCGCCGCATAGGAGCCTGCCATGACCGTGTCCGACCAGTCGCCTTTCGATGCGGATGTGGTCAGGCGCGTCGAGACCAGTTTCGGCAAACAGGCCTTCATGGCGACGCTCGGCGCGCGCCTGACCCGGGTCGCTCCCGGCGAGGTCGAGATCGAGCTGCCGGTCTCGGTCCATCTCACCCAGCAGCACGGCTTCGTTCATGCCGGAGCAGTCGCCACCATCGCCGATTCCGCTGCAGGATATGCGGCGCTGACGATGATGCCGCCGGGCACGGGTATCCTCACCGCCGAGTTCAAGATCAACCTCCTCGCGCCTGCTGCCGGCGAATGGCTGCTGGCGAAGGGCAGGGTGGTCAAGGCCGGCCGGACCCTGACGCTCGCCACGGCCGAGGTCTTCGCGCTGAAGGACGGCACAGCCAGGCTCTGCGCGATGATGACGGCGACCTGCATGACCATTGCCGGTCGCGATGGCGTGTCCGACTGAATGCGGGCGCCGACGGGGGAAGAGTGCAGCACCATGGATATCCTCGATCACGCCACCCAGCCGCAGGAACATTGGCGCGACGGGGTGAGGACGCTGATGCGCGTTTCGGCGACGGTCCAGAGCCGGCAGCTTTGCATCTTCGACCAGTACTGCGACCCAGGGCTGGGCGCGCCGATGCATCTTCATGCCGTCGAGGAGGTGCTCGAAGTGATCGGGGGGATGGCCGAGATCACATTACGCGACGAGACCAGGACCGTGACGGCCAATCAGTCGGTGCTGATTCCGGCAGGCGCACGCCACGGTTTCAAGAATATCGGCGCCGGGATTCTGCACGTGCGCGCCACCCTGGCCGCATGCATCTTCGAAGCGTCCTATGACGATCGCAACGAACTGTCCCGGCGCTATGTGCCGGATTAAGTGTGCCGGCGTGGCGCTGGATGCAGCACTCGTCCCGTACCGGCGTGCCGGGAAAGCCGAAGTCCCCCGCAACCGTGGATTCCCGGCATTTCCGTAGCGGCCGCGGGCGCGACAATGCGGCAGGGGCGGACCTCACACCCGTTGGTGCCGCGCCCGTGCCGGTGACCGGTCGGTGCCTTCGATAGTCTCTTCCCTGGATCAGCTCATCAGGGGCGGCGGAACAGCATCACCCAGTTGGTCTCCCAGCTCAGTCCACCGTCATAGGAAAAGGCCTGGCTCCACTGAGGCGTGGCGGTCTCGGTCCCCGTCCATTCAAACCTGACGCGTATCGGACGAACGCCATCGAGATCGTCCCCTTCGAAGACGCCTCTGCCATCCGTGAAACGGCCGAAGACCGGCGGCTGCATGGCCCCGTCACTCGAGTTGATCCAGTAGATCGCCCACTGGTCCTGAGTGGGATCGTAGAGGCGCAGGGATATTCCCTTGAAGCCGCGATCGGGGAAATCGGTCTCATCGATAGAAACGGTCCCGCCCATGAGCAATTGCGCGTCTGTTCGGGTCTCGAACTGGTCCCATTCGCCCGACCCGACGCCGCGCGCCTTGAGCTTGCGATGACTGACGTTCCACTCACCCTGATTGAAGTCGAATCCGTTGCGGGAAGTCGCCTTCATCGTGCAACGCCTTTCTTTGCCCGGCGCGGGATCGTCCCGGGCGGCTTGGGGTTGGACATCATCGGTGGACGCTCAGCGTCTGCGAAGACTCATAGTGGAGCGCGGAGCCGCAGGCTGTCAGCAGGCTTCCGGGGAACACGCCCCGTCAAGGCGAAATCACCCCCGCGGAGCCCGCCAGGGAGATGCTCGCTGCCTCGTCTTCATGCCCCATGGTTCTTGAGGTCTACGCCGTCTCCCATTTTGGACGTCTGTCGACGCGAACCGACAAAATTGCGATCGCTCTTTGCAAGCGCGGCAAATGTCGGTTTTACCCTGCCTGCACGTCTCTTCACCTTGGGGCACACGCTTGACGTTGCCCGCGCCGACTCCTAAACTTAACTTAATGGTTAAGTATCAAGAGCCGTCGCTCGACCGCACCTTTGCCGCTTTGGCTGACCCGACGCGGCGGGCGCTTCTGGCGCGGCTCAAAGAGGTGGATTCCGTCTCGGTCAGTGACCTGGCGCGACCCTTTCCGGTCACGCTGCCGGCCATCATGAAACATCTCGACGTGCTGTCGGATGCCGGGCTGATCACGCGGGAAAAGACAGGCCGCACGGTATCGTGCCGCCTGAACGCCGCACCGATGGAGGAAGCTATGGGGTGGCTGCGCCGCTACGAGCGCTTCTGGCGCGAGAAACTCGATGCGCTCGAGGCCTATTTCAACCGCCCGCGCAAGGATCGGGAGCCTGATCGCGGCGCACCACCACGCAAGACCAGCGACAAGACCTGATCGATCGACCGGAGGATAATCATGGACAAGAAGGTCGAGACCGCGCCCAGCCTGACGATGAAGCGGCGGCTCAATGCGACGCCGGCGGAGGTCTACCGCGCCTGGACGCAACCGGAACTGCTCGCGCGCTGGTTCGGGCCGGAGAATGTCCGGGCCGAGAAGGCGGAGATCGATGCGCGCGTCGGCGGCCATTATCGCATCTCGATGCGCGGCAGTGATGGTGAGTTGCATCACGTGTCGGGCGAGTATCACGAGGTCGTCGAAAATGAGCGCCTCGTCTTCAGCTGGGCCTGGATCTCGACGCCGGAGCGCGTCTCACGCGTGACGGTGACCCTCAAGCCGGACGGAGATGTCACCATCCTGACACTGCTTCACGAGCAGTTCTACGACGAGGCCGCGGCCGGCCGCCATGTGCATGGCTGGACAGGTTCGCTGGTCAAGCTGGAGCAGCTCTTCTCCTGACAGAGCCGGGCGAGCTCAAGGGACATCATCACCAAGGGGCGGCAACGCCTCCGGAGCCTTCAATGACGATGCACGATCAAGCCCCTCAGGGCGGTCGGCGCGAATGGATCGGCCTTGCGGTCATCGCGCTGCCCTGCCTGCTCTATTCAATGGATCTGACGGTCCTAAATCTCGCTGTGCCGCAGCTCAGCGCAGAACTCAGGCCCAGTGCCTCGCAGCTGCTCTGGATCGTCGATATCTACGGCTTCATGATCGCCGGCTGCCTGATCACCATGGGCACGCTGGGAGACCGGATCGGCCGGCGCCGGCTGCTGCTGATCGGTGCGGCGGCGTTCGGCCTCGCATCGATCCTGGCCGCTTTCGCCAATAGCGCCGGCACGTTGATCGCGGCGCGCGCCATATTGGGTGTGGCGGGGGCGACGCTCGCCCCGTCCACGCTCTCCCTGATCCGCAACATGTTCCTCGATCCGCGCCAGCGGACCGCGGCCATCGGCATCTGGATCGCCAGCTTCTCGGCGGGCGGCGCGATCRGCCCGCTGGTCGGCGGCATCATGCTCGAGCATTTCTGGTGGGGCTCGGTCTTCCTGATCAATGTGCCGGTGATGGTGCTGCTGCTCCTGCTCGGCCCCGTGCTGCTGCCGGAATTCCGCGACCCGAATGCCGGCAGGCTCGATCTTGCAAGCGCCGCCATGTCGCTCGTTTCCGTGCTGGCCGTGATCTACGGGTTGAAGCGGATTGCCGAGGATGGCCTGGGCCGGCTGCCCATCATGGCGATCCTGGCCGGGATGGCGCTTGCCGGCCTCTTCCTGCGCCGCCAGGTGCGCCTGGCCGAACCGTTGGTCGATCTGGCGTTGTTTCGCTCCAGGGCCTTCAGCGCTTCACTGACGGTCAACATCCTCGGCTTCTTCATCGCCTTCAGCAGCTTCCTCTTCACCGGTCAGTATCTGCAGCTCGTGCTGGGATTGAAGCCGCTGGAGGCCGGGCTCTGGTCGCTGCCCTCTGCGCTTGGTTTCATCCTGGGATCGATGTTTGCGCCCCGTATCGTCGGCAGCGCAAGCCCTGCGCATGTCATGGCGGGCGGCTTCACGTTGACCGCGTTGGGCTTTGCGACGCTGGCCGGGATCAGCCATGTCGAAGGCCCCATGATCATCGTCGCCGGGACGGTTCTGCTCTCGCTGGGGCTCGCGCCGATCGTCACGCTGACGACCGATCTCGTGGTCGGCAGCGTTCCGCCCGAGCGCGCCGGCACGGCGTCGGGCCTGTCCGAAACGAGCGCCGAGTTCGGCGGCGCTCTCGGCATCGCCATCCTCGGAAGCGTCCTGACTGCGCTKTATCGCTATCAGATGGGCCTGGCCGTGCCGTCGGGCGTGTCGCCGGAGGCGGCCGCTGCTGCGCGCGATACGCTCGGTGGCGCATTGACCATTGCAAAGGAGGTCGCGGGGACCGCCGGGGCAGACCTGCTTGCGACGGCGCGTGCGGCCTTCACACGCTCCTTCGCCATCACGGCCGGGCTCTGTTCGGCGATTGCGGTCCTTGCCGGCCTCTTTGCGGTCGTGATGCTGCGTGGCGTTGGTGGCGGCCCGGACCAACACCACGAGGCCGGCGCGCCGGCTCCGGTTGCGCGCTAGCCGCCGCCGCTGGGACGGCTAGATCATCGGACCGGAAATCGTATCCGGTCCGCTGATCTAACCCTTTGTGTTTGCATCGGCTTTCCCGAGAACCGCAATCCATTTTTCGGGCCGATGCAATAGCGCGAGACGGTAAGAGGTCAGCCCGGCCCGGCGCCCTGCGTGTTGACATAGACTGCGTAGATCGACTGGCTGGCTGCCATGAACAGGCGGTTTCGCTTCGGTCCGCCGAAACAGATATTGCCGCAGACCTCCGGCAGGCGGATGCGCCCGATCAGTTTGCCCGCCGGATTGAACACCTGCACGCCATTATAGCCCACGGCGCGGCCGGCATTGCTCGAGACCCAGAGATTGCCGTCGACATCGCTGCGTATCCCGTCGGGCCCGCATTTCACGCCGTCGAGCATGCAATCGGAGAACAGCTTCTGATTGCCAAGCTTGTTGTCGGCACCGACATCGAAGGCATGAATGTCGCCCTTGCCGCCGGGGCCGGTATCGCCCGGCCCCTTTCCTGTCGAGACAACGTACAGCTTCTTGAAATCAGGCGAGAAGCAGAGCCCGTTCGGGTCCGGCACCTGTTCCTCGGTGACGACGCGGTCGATGCGGCCGGACGGGTCGATGCGATAACAGTTCGTCGGCAGTTCGCGCTTGGCCGTGCCGATGCCGGCGAGCTGGCCGAGCCGCGGATTGAGCCGCCCGCTCGGGTTGCTCGGACCTCCGGCGGCGTCCGGCGCGCCCTCGTAGAGTTGGCCGCCATAGGGCGGATCGGTGAACCAGTAGCTGCCGTCGGGATGGGCAACGATATCATTGGGCGAGTTCAGTTTCTTGCCCTCGAAACTGTCGGCGAGCACGGTCGCCGACCCGTCGAGCTCATAGCGCACGACGCGGCGGTTCAGGTGCTCGCAGGAGAGCTGGCGGCCCTGGAAGTCGAAGCTGTTGCCATTGCTGTTGCCTGACGGTGTGCGGAAGATGCTGACCCGTCCGTCATCTTCCAGCCAGCGCAATTGCCGATTGTTGGGGATGTCGCTCCAGACCAGATAGCGACCCTGCGCGTTCCAGGCCGGTCCTTCGGCCCAGAGCGCGCCGGTCCAGAGCCGCTGGATCGCGCTGTTGGGCTGGGCATAATTGTTGAACACCGGGTCGACCGCGAGGATGTCGGGATCGGTGAAATAGGTTGTCGGAGCGCCGTTGCGGCTGAAATCCCGGGGCGGGCTGGTGATCGTGCTGGGCGGTCCGAGCGGGCCGGGCKGGGCCTGGGCGAGGGCTGGGTTCGTCGCCATGGCGAGCGCGCCGGTTCCCATCGCAGCGATGAGATGTCTCCGTGAGAGCTCCGGGCGTTGCTGCGTGTCAGTCAGTTGATCTGTCATCTTTAACCTCCCTGAGTGGCTTTTGATGAGATATCCCCCCGACCCTGTGGCCTTCGTCCCCGTGCGAATATTGTCCTTTCCTGTCAGGCTCGACTTAAGGCCGCACTCAGCACTGCAACGCTGCAGCAACCGGTCGAGCCTCTGCCGTTTGCGAGCGGGATTGCAGCAACGGCATGGACAGGCAGTCCCCTGCGCGCCCTGGGGCCATACAATCACCGAAACTGCCGCAGACATAGCGGCCTTGCCGCGCAAGCCTTGCCCCGGCGCGCAAAATCGCCCAGAGGTGGCCGCCCGCCGCCAACGGAACGTTTCGATGATTGCTGGAATCCCCTTGGGCGATCTCGCCTTTCTTGCCGTGTCGCTGGTTCTGGCCGGTGCGGTCACCGGTGTTCTCGCCGGGCTCTTCGGCGTCGGCGGCGGCGCGGTCATCGTGCCGATCCTCTACGAGGTCTTCCGCGTCATCGGCGTGCCGGAGGAGGTGCGCATGCCGCTTTGCGTCGGCACCTCGCTTGCGATCATCATCCCGACCTCGATCCGCTCCTTCAATGCCCACCGGGCCAAGGGCCTCGTCGATCTCGACATTCTCAAGGTCTGGGCGGTCCCGGTCGTGCTCGGCGTCATGGGCGGCAGCTATATCGCGCGCTACGCGCCGCCCGACCTGTTCAAGATCATCTTCGTCGCGGTCGCCGTGGTGAGCGCAATCCGCCTGCTCTTCGCCTCGGACCGCTGGAAGCTCGGCGATGACATGCTGGGCAAGGGGCTGATGACGGTCTATGGTGGCATCATCGGCGTGCTCTCGGCGCTGATGGGCATTGGCGGCGGTCAGCTCTCCAGCCTGTTCATGACCTTCTATGGCCGGCCGATCCATCAGGCCGTGGCCACCTCCTCGGGCCTCGGCGTGCTGATCTCGATCCCGGGCGCGTTGGGCTATATCTATGCCGGCTGGCCGAAGATGGACGTTTTGCCGCCGCTCTCACTCGGCTACGTCTCCTTCATCGGCTTCCTGCTCTTCATTCCGACCAGCATCTGGACGGCCCCGATCGGCGCGCGGCTGGCGCATCGGCTCTCCAAGCGCAAGCTGGAGGTCGTCTTCGGCATCTTCCTGCTCTTCGTCGCGAGCCGCTTCATCTGGTCGCTGCTGTTCTGATCGATCCGGCGAGCTGCATGCGGGGCGAGGACGCGCATGGTCACAACCCGACTGGCGACACCGGCTGACCATCCCGGGCTGATGGCCGTGCTCGTGGAGATGCAGGGCCACTACGCGGTGCCTTGTCCGACGCCCGAGGCGATTCTGGCAGGGCTTCGCGATCGCCCCGCCGGCAGCGACATCCTGCTGGCGGTGGAGCACGGCACGATCACCGGCTTTGCCGCCGTAGCTGCGATCTATCCCGGGCCAGGCCTCCAGCCTGGCTTCTTCCTCAAGGAGCTCTATGTCACCGCGTCCGCGCGCGGTAGCGGTTCGGGGAAGGCGCTGATGCGGGGGCTGGCGCGGCTGGCGCTCGAACGCGGCTTCAAGCGCATCGATTGGACGGCAGCGCGCGACGATCTTGGTCTCAGAGGTTTCTACGAGGCGCTCGGGGCTGCGCCGCATCCCGAGAAGATCTTCTATCGGCTGACCGGCGATGCCTTGCAGCGGCTGGGGAGCGAAGCCGAGGCTTAAGGCATCGGCCCGAAAAGTGGATTGCTGTTTTCGGGAAAGCCGTTGGTCTAGCCTGTCGGCTGGCTCGACCGGTCCGACGGAATCTTGCGGCGAGGCAATTCGGCCATGATGGCCAGCCGCTCGGGCTCGCTCAGCCGCGACCAGTCGGCGATCTCCTGAAGCGTTCGCAGGCAGCCTTCACAGAGCCGCGATACGGGGTCGATCACGCAGATCTGCACGCAGGGGCTGGAGGCGCCGCTCATTGCCAGGGAGAGCCCAGCGCGAAGGCGAAGCCGCAGGTGAGCGCGATCTCGGCGAGTTGCTGTGCTGCACCCAGAATATCGCCGGTCTGGCCGCCGATCAGGCGGCGGCCGAGCCGGGCGAGCCCCGCCAGGACGAGCACGGATAGCGCCAGGCCAAGCACAAGGCCCGTACCCGGCAGCCCGGCAGCCAGTGTCCCTGCGACGGCGAACGCGACCGAAAGCGCCAGCGCTGTCCAGGCCGTTGCGGCGGTGGGCTGGCCAACCGCAGCCGAGGCGCCGGAGCTCCGGGCAGGGGGCTCGGTGGCGAGCAGATAGAGCGCAGTGGCGCGCGACCATGGCGCCGCGATCAGCAACGCGGCGGCTGCAGCCAGAGATCCGAGCGCCTGGAGAATGGCCGCAAGTGCCGTCACCCGCAGCAGCAGGGAGAGCCCCAGCGCCATCGCCCCGAAGGTGCCGACGCGGCTGTCCTTCATGATCTCCAGCCGCCGTTCCGGCGTATGCCCTCCGAACAGCCCGTCGGCGGTGTCGGCGAGGCCGTCCTCGTGGAATGCTCCCGTGGTCAGTGCCGCGACCGTGACGGCAAGCGCCGTTGCCAGCGGCGGGCTGATGCCGGCCGCGCCAGCAGCCAGGAGGACAAGCGTTGCGGGCAAAGCGATGACGAGCGCAGCCAGCGGTACGGCGCGCGGCACCAGCCTGAAATCCGGCAGGCCATGCGCTGCTTCCTCGCCGGGCAGGCGCGGCACCGGGAGACGCGAATAGAAACGGATGCAGATCGCAGTCGCGATCAGCCAGCCCGGCCAATGCGGCCGGCCGGCCGGGAACTCCGAGATGTCGGGAGGGGCGTCGGCCATGCGGTCTCGGTATCCTCGATTGTCTTCCGCCGTCCAAGCCTATAGCAGCAGCGGCAACCCGGCGGCCACGCCGCATCCCGCCCGATTCCATCTTTCGCGAGACATCCAGCGATGCCCGCTTCCGGCCTTCCCTTCGACGACATCCGCAATCTCATCGCCAACATGCCGGGCCCCGATATGGGTGCCGCCAATGC
>NZ_JBFTZN010000015.1:0-43854 GCF_056406775.1 Allobosea sp. P1_A7 | reverse complement strand
CATCATCTGCAGCGCGTCGCCGGTCTGCATCAGGCGCGAGACACGCTGCGTACCGCCGGCGCCGGGGAAGAGCCCGACCTTGATCTCGGGCAGGCCGACGCGGGTTGAGGCATCGTCCGAGGCGACACGATACTGGCAGGCGAGCGCAAGTTCGAAGGCACCACCGAGGCAGACGCCATGGATGGCGGCTGCGAACGGCTTCCCGCAGGTTTCGAGCTTGCGATAGAGCAGCGAGAGCTTGCGGCTTTCGTCGAAGAAGGTCTGCATCGCAGCCGCTTCGCCCTTCTCCCTGGCAAGCCCGACATAGAGGTCGCGCAGCCCCTGGAGCATGGTCAGGTCCGCACCGCCCGAGAAGGCTTCCTTGCCGGAGGTAATGACGCAGCCCTTGATCGCCTCGCTCGAGACGACATGGTCGATGACCTGGTTCAACTCGGCCATGACCTCGGGGGTGATGACGTTCATCGAACGGCCGGGCATGTCCCAGATCAGGGTCGCAATGCCGTCGGCGTCGGTCTCGAAGCGGAAATTGGTGAGGTTCATAGGTTCTCTCCCCTTCGTGCCGATCAGACGCGTTCGATGATGGTCGCGACGCCCATGCCGGCGGCGACGCAAAGCGTGACGAGTGCGGTCTGCTTGTTCGTGCGCTCGAGTTCGTCGAGCACCGTGCCGAGGATCATCGCGCCCGTGGCGCCGAGCGGATGGCCCATCGCAATGGCGCCGCCATTGACGTTGAGGATGGCGTCGTCGATGTCGAAGGCCTGCTGATAGCGCAGCACCACCGAGGAGAAGGCCTCGTTCAGCTCGAACAGGTCGATATCCCCTGTGGTCATGCCGGCCTTTTTCAGAACCAGCTCCGTGACGTCGACCGGCCCGGTCAGCATCAGCGCCAGATCGGAACCGACAGTGGCGAAGGCCCGGATGCGGGCGCGCGGCTTCAGGCCAGCCGCCTTGCCGCCCTTCTTCGAGCCGACGAGCACGGCAGCCGCACCATCGACGATGCCGGAGGAATTGCCGGCGTGATGCACGTGATTGACGAACTCCACATCGGGGTGAGCCGCCGTCGCGACGGCATCGAAACCACCCATCTCGCCCATCTGGACGAAGGAGGCCTTGAGCGCTGCCAGGGCCTGCATGTCCGTATTCGGACGAATGGTCTCGTCGCGGTCGAGGAGGATCAGGCCGTTGACGTCGGTGACCGGGATGACCGAATTCCTGAAGCGGCCTTCGGCCCAGGCGGCGGCGGCCTTCTTGTGCGAGCGCACGGCAAAGGCGTCGACATCGTCACGCGAGAAGCCGTATTTCGTGGCGATCAGATCGGCCGAGACGCCTTGCGGCATGAAATAGGTGTCGATCGCGACGGACGGATCGACCGCAATGCCGAAGCCCGAGGCGCCCATGCCGACGCGGCTCATGCTCTCGACGCCGCCACCGATCGCCATCTCCTTCTGACCGGCCATGACCTGCGCCGCGGCAAGGTTCACCGCGTCGAGGCCCGAGGCGCAGAAGCGGTTGATCTGCACGCCCGGCACTTCCTTGCCGTACCCCGCCTTGAGCGCGACGGTCCGCGCGATATCGGCGCCAGCCTCGCCGACCGGATCGACGCAGCCAAAGACGACATCCTCGACCAGCTTGGGCTCGAGCTTGTTGCGGTCCTTGATCGCACGCAGCACCTGCGTGCCGAGTTCGATCGCCGTGACCTCGTGCAGGGAGCCGTCGGCCTTACCCTTGCCGCGCGGCGTCCGAACGTGATCGTAAATGAATGCGTCAGCCATCAAGGCCTCCCGGGGCTCGCCGCAATGGCGGCTCGTTGTTGGGACTTCGCCAACATGGCCGGGCATGTCCCGGCCGTCTGGAAGCGAAGGCAATCTGCAAGCGATGCCCGGGTCAAGCCCGGGCATGACCTTTGGTCGGCTCAGAACTGCTCTGCCGACAGCGCCATGGTGGAATCGGCGCCGGCCGTGATCCGTGCCAGATGCGCGGCCGTCTCCGGCAGGGTGCGCTCCATGAAGAAGCGCGCGGTGACGAGCTTGGTGTTCATCCGCTCGGTCGCGCCATTGGCACCGGCTTTGAGCTTGTCCTGCGCAGCCTTGGCGATCTTCACCCACATATAGCCGAGCGAGACGAGGCCGAGCAGGTGCATGTAGTCGGTTGCGCCGGCACCGGCATTGTCAGGCTTGGCGAGGGCGTTGTTCATGAACCACATCGTCGCCTGCTGGAGATGACCGAGCGAGGCCAGCAGGGGAGCGAGCAGCGGCTTCAGCCCCTCGTCCTCGCCATGTTCCTTGATGAAGCCGCCGACCTCGTTGAAGAAGGCCATGATGGCGCGGCCGCCGTCTCGGCCGAGCTTGCGGCCGATCAGGTCCATGGCCTGCACGCCATTGGCGCCCTCGTAGATCATGGCGATGCGCGCGTCGCGCACGAACTGCTCCATGCCCCATTCGGCGATGTAGCCATGGCCGCCATACATCTGCTGGGCCTTCACCGCGTTGTCGAAACCGACATCGGTCAGGACACCCTTGAGCACGGGGGTCATCAGTCCAAGCTGATCGTCGGCGGCCTGGCGTTCGGCGGCATCGGCAGAACGGTGGGCGACATCGGATTTCAGCGCGTTCCACAGCACGAAGGCGCGCGCAGCCTCGTTGAAGGCCTTGATCGACATCAGCGTGCGACGGACATCGGGATGGACGATGATCGGATCGGCAGCCTTGTCCGGCTCCTTGGCGCCGGTCAGCGCCCGTCCCTGGAGGCGGTCCTTGGCATAGGCAACAGCGTTCTGATAGGCGACCTCGGACTGGGCGAGCCCCTGGATCGCGACGCCGAGGCGGGCCTCGTTCATCATCACGAACATGGCGTTGAGGCCCTTGTTCTCGGTGCCGATGAGCCAGCCCCTGGCGCCGTCATAGTTCATGACGCAGGTCGAATTGCCGTGGATGCCCATCTTGTGCTCGATCGAGCCGCAGGAGACCCCGTTGCGCTCGCCGACCGCGCCGTCGGCGCCGACCACGTTGCGCGGCACCACGAAGAGCGAGATGCCCTTGACGCCGGCGGGAGCCCCCTCGATGCGGGCGAGCACGAGATGGATGATGTTCTCGGTGATGTCCTGCTCGCCGGCCGAGATGAAGATCTTGGTGCCGGAGATCGCATAGGAACCATCGCCATTCGGCACGGCCTTTGTCTTGATCAGGCCGAGATCGGTGCCGCAATGCGGCTCCGTCAGGTTCATCGTGCCCGACCAGACACCCTCGACCATCTTCGGGATAAAGGTGCGCTTCTGCTCCTCAGTGCCGTGCACATAAAGTGCGGCGATCGCGCCCATGGTCAGGCCGGGATACATCGAGAACGCCATGTTCGCCGCCGAGGCATATTCGTTCATCACGGCGCCGAGCGTATAGGGCAGGCCCTGGCCGCCATATTCGGGATCCATGGCAAGTCCGATCCAGCCGCCCTCGGCATAGGCCTTGTGCGCCTCCTTGAAGCCCTTTGGCGTCGTCACGGATCCGTCAGGGTCGCGCTTGCAGCCCTCCTGGTCGCCGGAATGGTTCAACGGCTGGAGCACTTCCTCGCAGAGCTTGGCACCCTCGCCCAGCACCGCCGCGACCACATCGGGCGTCGCATCCGCGAAACCCGGCAGGTTGTTGTAGCGTTCGATGTTGAAGACGTCGTTGAGCAGGAACAGGGTGTCTTCGACGGGCGCCTTGTAGACCGGCATGGTGTCCTCCCTCTCGCGCAGCGCGGCCGCCTGCCGAATGCGATCCGGGGCAGCCACTCATCAGATAGTTTATATATAAACAATCCATGGGCGGCTTGTGAAGAGGGCGGGGCCATTTTGTTGCCGCACCCTGTCGCGTTTTCCACCCGCACCGCATGACAAAACGGCCCCGGACACAAGTCCGGAGCCGTCAATCCCGATCAAATGATCGATAATCCGTGCCGTGAGGCGCTCAGGCCTTGTCGAGGCCCGCCAGCGTCGCTTCGAGCTCGGCGATCGCGCCTTCGATCTCGACCTGCTGCGAGCGCAGCAATTCGAGCTGCTCGGCAATCTGCCCGCGGGTGAGCTGCAGCCCGCCGACCGAAGCCGACTTCTCTGCGCCGGCCTCGCCCTTCTTTTCCTCATTGGCGAGCATGGCGCGGATTTCAACCAGCGTGAAACCGAGCTGCTTGCCCTTGAGGATCAGCGCAAGCCGCGAGCGATCGCGGCCGGAATAGATGCGCGTCATGCCCGAGCGGGCCGGAGCAAGGAGACCGCGCGATTCATAGAAGCGAAGCGTGCGCAGGGTCACCGCGAAATCGCGGGCAAGGTCGCTGATGGTGAAACCACCAGCCGAGTCGGCTTCACTGGAAGTAGGCGTCGACGATGTGCGGCCGGTATCTGAAGAGCCGGCCGCCATAGCATTGCTGTGGCGCGACATGGAGTTCCTTAAAAAGTTTGGACGCAGGGAACCGCCGGCATCGGTGGCGACGAAGTTCCGTTGGGTAGGGGGAATAGCTCGCCCCATCTCCTAGCGTCAGGTAATATCGGCCAATTGGGGGTAAATTACGGTTACGAGCCCGGCATTCGTGCGGCCCCTGTCCGGGCGTTTGCAAAAAATTAACGGCCGCCCCCCGGATATTAACCGTCCGTTTACCGTGACGGCCAAAAGTCGAGTCTGCGAGCCAGGCCGTCGTCAGCGGCAACTGAATCTTCACGATCGCCTGTTTCGCGCGGGGAAGCTGCGGCGCCAGGGGGCTGCGCATCCCGACTGAAGACCGGTCCCCTTAGGCGAGCGAGATCATGGCCAATAGCTTGCCCTGGAGCGTCAAGGGCGTTGATCCGCGCACCCGCGATGCCGCAAAGGCCGCGGCGCGGCGCGCCGGAATGACCCTGGGTGAATGGCTGGACCACAAGATTCGCGTCGAGGCGGAAGAGAGCGAGCCGACAGCCGCGCCTCTGGAGCAGCTCGACATCGCAGCGCTGTCCGAGCGCCTCGCCAAGCTCTCCCAAGGGCAGATGGAAACCTCCTCGCAGGCCGCAGCAAGCGCTGCGGCGCCGCAGTTTGCTCCCGAGATGTCGCGGGGCCAGATCGAGGCCGCGCTGTCGCAGGCCGCCCTCGCCGAGCGCATGACCCGGGAATCGAGCGCCAAGACGGCCGGCGCCCTGGATTCGATCGCGCGCTGGATCGAGAAGACCGAGAACCGTCTCGTCAGCGGCGAGCGCAGTAACGCCGAGCGTCAGGAACGCGCCACCAACGTCATCGCCGACGCGATCAAGACCATGGGCGAGCGCATTGCCGAGATCGAGCGCAAGGCGGTTGATGCCCAGAGCAAGGCTGCCGCCGCCCGCCCGGCCCTGAATCGCGATGGCCTGGCCGCAGCGGTGACGGATATCCGCACGCGCCAGCGCATGCTGGATACCGATCCCGAAGCCGCCGCCTCGGGCCGGACAGGCCTGAGCGAGAGCCGGGTCGCGGCCTTGCGGCAGGATCTCCGATCGTTGGGCGAGAGGGTCGGCGCCAGGGGCGACCATCCCTCTCTCATGTCCGAGCGCCTCTCCCCGGCTGCGGCGTCACGCCAGGTCGAAACTCCCGCACTGGAAAGGCTGATTGCCGATCTCGGTTCGAAGCTGGAGCGGCTGGACCGGAACGACCGTATCGAGCCGATCCTGAAGCCTCTGGCGCGGATCGAAACCGAAGTCGCCCGCCTCGCCCGCGAGAATTCCGGCGAGAGCTATGCCCGTTTCGAGCTGGAGATCGCGCATCTCGCCGCCAAGGTCGACGCACTCGCGGCGCGCGGCAGCGACCGCGCTGCACTGACCCCGGTGCTTCGCGACATCGCAGAATTGCGCGAACTGCTCGCCACGAGCACCGGCGATAACCGCCTCGGCGATCTTTCGCATCAGGTTTCGGCTCTGGCGGGCGAAGTCGCCCGGCTGCGCGACGGGCAGCCTGATGCACTCTCGATGCGTGGCCTGTCCCAGGCGATCGAGGACGTGCGCGACGCCCTGCTCACCGACCGTTTCGGCGATCCCGCCCCGCTGCTTTCGCTGTCGCGGCAGGTCGAGGCGCTGGCTGACAAGGTTGATTCGCTGCCCGTGATGCGCCCCGAGGTGATCACGTCTCAGACCGAGCAACTCTTCGCGCGGCTCAGCGAGATCGGCGCCTCCGGCTCTCCGGCATCGAACGAGCTGTCGCGCCGGATTGAGGCCCTCATCATCAAGCTCGAGGATGTCTCCGATCGGCAGCCGAACCAGCTCGCGGACCGGATCGACAGCCTGCAGCACCAGATCGAGACGCTGGCGGATCACGGCCCGGCAGCAGTCACGAAGCAGATCGAAGGGTTGGCTGCCCGGATCGAGAGTCTCGCAGCCTCCAGCAACCTGACCCAGATGGTCCATGACGGCGGCAACGTACAGGTCGCGCGCGTCGACATGCGCCCGGTTGAGGACATGTTGCGCAGCCTCGCCGAGAAGATCGACGAGGCGGGACGCCCTGGCGCCGAATCCGATTCCTTCGATGCACTCGAACAGCAGATCGCCGGCCTCGCCAGCCGGCTCGACGAGGCCGTCGCGACGCGTTCGGCCGAGACCGGGATCGAGCGCACGCTGCAGGACCTCGTGCGACACCTCCAGACCGTGCGCGAGGACACCGCAGCCGCGGCCGAACGTGCCGCACGCACCGCCATGGCCGATATGGCGAGCAAGACCCCCGCTCAGGCGGGAGGCTTTGCTGAGCTGAGCACCCTGGTTTCCGGACTGCGCGAGAGCAACGCCGCCTCCGGCCGGGAGACGCAGGACGCCATCGGCGCCGTCCATCAGACCCTCGAGACGATCATCTCGCGCCTCGCCAGCCTCGAAGCCGAGCTCGGCCTCGAGCGGAAGGAGGTCGCGCTCGCACCGGCCCCGGCGGCCGCGGCGCGCCCCTCCACCATGCCGTCGACGCGTGGCCTTGCACTTCCTGCCAGCATGAGCGCCGCGATCGAGGATCGCTTTGGCGCCCGGCTGGAGACGACCCGGCCGGCGGAACGCGCAGCAGAAGCGCCTGCCGCCAGGTCCCATGACCTGCCGCTCGAACCGGGCTCGGGCCGGCCGCGCCAGGACACACCGGCCGCTCCGGCCGCGGCAGCCCAGGATCCTCAATCGGTCCGCCAGAACCTGATCGCTGCGGCACGGCGTTCGGCAAAGGCGGCCTCCGAAGCCGCAGCCTCTGTGCCCGCGGCGGAAGCCGAGCGCAGCGGCACCAGCACCTCCAAGGGCGGCAAGCTCAAGGAGATCATGGAGAAGCGTCGCCGCCCGCTCCTGCTCGGGCTGGCCGCTGTCGTTCTTGCCATGGGCACCGCCCATGTCGTCACCGGCGCACTGCAAAGCCCGAAGACGAAGGCCGCCGGCAACGAAACCGTTCAGACTCCTGCCTCCGCTCCCGCCGTCGCTGCCCCGGAACCCGCCGCCCCGGAAGCTCCAGCCAAGCCCACGAAGGATCAGAGCTCGGTGCTTTCGCCGGTCGAACTCGGCCCGGCCGCCGCCTTCGCGGGACCGGCAGCCCCGATTCTCGGCTCTCCCGAAACCACCAGCTCGACCACCCAACCGACGGCAACCGCCGCGCTGCCGCCAGCGACCGCGCCCGACCCGGTTCAGGCCGTCACCGGGCTCGGCGACCTGCCTGCCGGATTTGGAACGCCAGGCCTGCGCAAGGCCGCCCAGGCAGGTGATGCCCGTGCCGTCTACGAGCTCGCCAGCCGCGCGGCCGATGGCAGCAACGCGACACGCGATCCGAAACTGGCCTTGCGCCTGTTCGAACGCGCCGCGGTCGCCGGGCTGGCGCCAGCGCAGTTCCGACTGGCCAACATGTTCGAGAAGGGCGTGGGCACCCAGCGCGACATCGCACTGGCGCGGGTCTGGTACTCCCGTGCCGCAGAGCGCGGGAATGCCAAGGCCATGCACAATCTCGCCGTGCTTTATGCCGAGGGCGTCGACGGCAAGGCGGACTATGCGACGGCGACGGAATGGTTCCGCCGCGCCGCGGACGCAGGCGTGCGCGACAGCCAATACAATCTCGCCGTTCTGCTGGGCCGCGGCCTCGGCGTGCCAGCCGATCTCAGCCAGTCCTATCTCTGGTTCGCCATCGCCGCCAAGCAGGGCGACGACGATGCGGCCCGCAAGCGTGACGAAGTCGCCGGACGCCTCAACCCCAACGACCTGGCAGCGGCGAAGCTCGCTGTCGATTCCTGGAAGGCAAAGGTGCTCGAGCCTGGCGCCAACGAGGTTGCGGCACCGGCACAGGGTTGGGAAGACAATACAAGCGCGGCCGTCAGGAAGCCCGCAAAGCCAGCTCGCAGCTAATGCATGACAGGCAGGCCCCTGGCCTGCCTGTCATGGTTTCGACGCGTTACGCAGCCATCAGAGGTTGATCGCGACTTCAGCCGATCCGGCCGCAACACCTTCTTCGTCCACGATAAGGATTTGCCTAACCGGATTGGTGCAATCTGGGACGAGCCGGCGCCGAATCTCATGCCGCGCCGGCACACGAGGGCAAAGGTGCAGATTTATCTCCCGATCGCGGAACTGCCGATCAGCATCCTGATGGTGCTGGGTCTGAGCGGTGCCGTCGGCTTCATCTCCGGCCTGTTCGGGGTCGGCGGCGGCTTCCTGCTGACCCCTCTTCTGATCTTCCTCGATATCCCTCCGGCAGTTGCCGTGGCGACCGTGGCCGCCCAGGTCGCCGGCTCGTCGATGACCGGCGTCCTGACCTACTGGCGCCGCAAGGCGCTCGACCTCAAGCTCGGCAGCGTCCTGGTCGGCGGGGGCATCATCGGCACCATTTTCGGCGTTCTGTTCTTCAACTCGATGCGCCGGCTCGGTCAGCTCGATCTGGTCATCACCCTGTCCTATGTGACGCTGTTCACCATCATTGGCGGATTGATGCTCTATGACGCGCTGCGCTCGGCGCTGCGCGCCAAGGCGGGCAAGCCGGCACGCCGGCGCCGTCAGGCCGGCACACATCCGCAATGGATGAAGCTGCCCTGGCGCATGCGTTTTCACAGTTCGCAGCTCTACGCCAGCGTCATCCCGATCGCCGCGCTCGCCATCGTCATCGGCTTCATCGGCGCCGTGCTCGGCGTGGGCGGTGGTTTCATCCTGGTGCCGGCGCTGATTTACTTCTTCCGCATCCCGCCGGCGGTCGTCGTCGGCACCTCCTTGTTCCAGATCCTGGTGACGATGACGGGCGCAACCATGCTGCACGCCCTCACAAACCAGTCGGTCGACCTGATCCTGGCGGCACTGCTCCTGGTCGGCGGCGTGATCGGGGCCCAGTTCGGCGGCCGCGCGGCGCGCAACCTGAATGTCGACTCCTTCCGTCTGCTGCTTGCGCTGCTGATCCTGTCGGTGGGCCTGCGCTTCGCGATCGAGCTGTTCATCCCGCCCAGCGACCCCTTCTCGGTAGTCCTGCCGGAGAGCGCGCGATGAAGGGCTTCAGGTCCCTGGCCGCTGCGTTGCTGCTGACCTCCATCGCGGCCACTGCCCCGCGTGCCGAAACGCTGATCGCATCCGTGTCTAGCCATCAGATCCAGATCTCCTCGAACTATACCGGCGATCAACTGACGGTCTTCGGCCTGGTCGAACGCGGCGGGCGGACGGTGGCGCGCGGCGACCCTTACGACATCGTGGTGACGGTGCGTGGGCCACAGCGCATGCTGATCGTCCGCGAGAAGGAACGGCTCGGGCCGATCTGGATCAACCGGACGCAGCGGCGCTTCGTCGATCGCCCGATATTCCTGATGGTGTCGAGCAACCGGCCCCTGAACGAGATCGTCAACGAGGATGCGGCGCGGCGCGACAGGAGCGGGCTGGCCAACACCCAGCGCAACTTGCCGCCGGAGCTCTATTATGTGGAGAGCACTGTGCGCTTTCGCCAGGCGCTGATCCGAATCCTCGAAGACAAGGGTCTCTATGCGCAGGACGAGCGCGGCGTCACCTTCCTGTCGGAAACATTGTTCAGCGCGCCGATCGATGTGCCCGCCACCGCACCGACCGGCTCCTACGAGATCGAGATCGCGCTCTATTCAGGCGGCGCCATGCTGGCGCGCCAGACCACCAATTTCGAGGTGATCAAGACCGGCATCGAGCAGCGGCTGGCGACCGGCGCACATGACCATCCGCTCCTCTACGGACTGGCCACGGCGGCCATGGCGCTGCTTCTGGGCTGGCTCTCCAGCGTCATTTTCCGGCGCGACTGAGCATTGGCCCGAAAAGCTAGGCCATCGGACCGGATACGATTTCCGGTCCGATGATCTAAACCCGGCGCTACGCGACCAGGAGATCATAGGCGAGGAACGGCACGAGGGTTCCGGACTCGAGGTATGTCAGGTCCTCCGCGAGCTCTACCAGCCCGTGCGTGCGCGTCAGCGAGGTCATGACCCCGGCCCCGTCCAGAGGATGCTTGGACGCGATCATGACACCGTCCGCTCCAGGAGCGAGCGAAACACCGACATACTCACGCCGCCCGGGCTTCTTCCGATAGGGGAAGCCGAGCCTTACAGGCAGCGGCACCGGGGCAACATGGGCCGAGCCGGCAAGCCGTGCCAGGACCGGGCGTGCGACAAAGGCGAAGGTGACGAACACGGCAACCGGATTTCCCGGCAGGCCAATAAACGGCACGCCTTCGATGACGCCCATGGCCACCGGCCGGCCCGGCTTGATGCCGATACGCCAGAAGACCAGCGCGCCGACCTGTTCGACCGCCGCCTTGACGTGATCCTCCTCTCCGATCGAGACGCCGCCGGAAGTCAGGATCAGGTCGCAACTCCGGGCCGCGCCGCTCAGGCGCGCAGCCAGGCTGCCCGGCTCGTCACGCAGGATGCCGAGATCGACCACATCCGCCCCCGCCCGCGCCACCATGGCACGCAGCGCAGCGCGGTTGGCGTCGTAGATCGCGGCCGGCGGCAGGGGCAGGGGCAGGCCCGGCTCCGCCAGCTCATCGCCCGTCGAAAAGATCGCGACACGCGGCCGGCGGCGAACGTCGACAGAGGCATGACCGAGCGCAGCCAGCAGCGCGAGATCCTGCGGCCGCAGGCGCCGGCCTGCCGACAGGGCGGTCTCTCCACGCGCGATATCCTCGCCGGCCGGTCGGGCATTGGCACCGCGTTTGAGGCCTCCGGGCAGACGGACGAAGCCTTCTTCCGCTGTCACATCCTCCTGCATGAAGACGGTATCGGCTCCTTCCGGTATCGGCGCGCCCGTAAAGACCCGGACGGCCACGCCTGCAGTTGCAATGCCCGCCGCGTCAGTGCCGGCGGCAAGCCGGCCTGAGAGCGCGAGGCGGGTCTCTCCTGCCGACGCCAGATCGACGAAGCGGACCGCATAGCCATCCACGGCAGAATTGGCGAAGGGCGGGAGATCGAGGCCGGCCACGACATCGCTGGCGAGAACCCGACCATCGGCGTCGGCCAAGGCGACCTGCTCCGTGCCCTCCACCGGCCGAATCCGCTGGCCCGCAAGGTCAGCCGCTTGCTCGATGCTCATCAAGGGGCCACCGAAGGCGAAAGTATCCTCGCTGAGTTGCGCCATTCTGCCCTCAACCCTGTTGCTGCACGCGAGCCAGAATGGCGGTGAGCGGCTCGGCGCAAGAAAGCACAATCTCTGCGATTGCGCCGATGTCGTCGAGATCCACGACAGGGCAGCCCGCCTCGGGAAATGCGCTGTCGCAGGCGATCGCGACGATCATGGGGTCGCCCGGGTGCAGCGGCGGCTTGCCGTTGGCTGCGCGATGCACCTCGATCTTGAGATGCGGCTCGCGCTTGAACCCCTCGATGATCACCAGATCGACCGGGGATAGTCGCCGGAGCAGATCCGGCAGATGCGCTTCCGGCTCGCCGCGCAGTTCATGCATCAGCGCCCAGCGGCGCTCGGACGAGATCAGCACCTCATGCGCGCCCGCCTGACGGTGTTCGTAGGAATCCTTGCCGGGCTTATCGAGGTCAAAGCCATGGTGCGCGTGCTTGACCGTGGAGACCGAGACACCGCGGCGTGCAAGTTCCTGGATCAGGCGCGTCAGCAAGGTCGTCTTGCCGGCACCGCTCCACCCTGCCAGGCCGATCACACGCATCAAAGCTGAATCCCCCAAAACACGATCGGGCACAAAGGCACCCTGTTGTCATCTGGCACGCCCCCTCCCCGGTCAAGCCAAGTGGATGGGACCGCCACGGCTCATGCCCGCGATCATCGCGCCCCGTGCGATGCCGACAGGGCAGCAAGGCCTCTCGCGCTCCGCTGCGGCGAAGGGCCGGTGGTTGCTCCCGCGCAAGAAGCCATCATATGAAGCACTGCGTATTCGACAGGCTCGGCCCATGATCTCGATCCCCCTCAATCTGCGCGGCTTGAAATGCCCCTTGCCGACACTGCGCGTGCGCAAGGCGCTGAGGAGCGCCGACGCCGGAGCCTTGTTCGTCGTCGAGTGCACCGATCCCATGGCGGCGATCGACATTCCCAACCTGATGCGCGAGACGGGCGACGCAATCGAGCTCAGCCGTTCCGAGGGCGAACTTCTCGTCTTCCACATTCGCAAAGCTGCGGCCTGACGCCGCGCCAGCCGGAGTACGCCTTCGTGGCCCTGACCGAATCCGACATTCTGCGCGCGCTCGAGCTGGTGAAACTGCCCGCGAGCGGCCAATCGCTGCGCGCTTCCGGCCGTATCGCGGAAATCCTGATCGACGGCGGCAAGGTGATCTTTGCGATCGGCATCGATCCGACCGAGGCTGAAGCGATGGAACCCGTGCGAAGGGCCGCGGAAAGCGCGGTCGGCGGTATTCCGGGCGTCACCCAGGTTCTGGTCGGGCTCACGGCAGACAAGGCGCCGTCGCGACCGGCGCCCTCTGCCGCCGCGCAGGCACGCCAGCAGGCGCACGGCCAGCCAGGTCCCGGCGGGCCGATGCCAAAGGCCGCCGGCGTGCCCGGCGTGAAGCAGATCATCGCGGTGGCCAGCGGCAAGGGCGGCGTCGGCAAGTCGACGACCACGGCCAATCTCGCGGTCGCGCTCGCGATGCTCGGCCTCAAGGTCGGCGTACTCGACGCCGATATCTACGGTCCCTCCGTGCCCAAGATCTTCGGCATCACCGGTAAGCCGCGCCTGGTCTCCGGCCGGACGCTGGCACCGATGGAGGCCTATGGGCTGAAGATCATGTCGATCGGCTTCCTGATCGACGAGGAGACGCCGATGATCTGGCGTGGGCCGATGGTGATCTCGGCCATCACCCAGATGTTGCGCGAGGTCGCCTGGGGCGAACTCGACGTGCTGGTCGTCGACATGCCGCCCGGCACGGGTGACGCGCAGCTCACCATGGCGCAGCAGACACCGCTCGCGGGCGCAGTGATCGTCTCGACGCCTCAGGATCTGGCTCTGCTCGATGCCCGTCGCGGCGTCGCCATGTTCAAGCGCGTCGAGGTGCCGATCCTCGGTATCGTTGAGAACATGAGCTATTTCGTCTGCCCGGAATGCGGCCACCGCTCCGACATCTTCGCCCATGGCGGGGCGCGGCACGAGGCAGAGCGGCTGGGCGTGCCCTTCCTTGGCGAGATCCCGCTTGCCATGCCGATCCGCGAGACCTCGGACGCCGGCCGGCCGATCGTGGCAAGCGACCCAGAAAGCGCCCATGCCAAGGCCTATCTGGCCATTGCGAGGCAGGTTCAGGCGGGCCTGAGTGGCAAGACCCGGGCCGCGCCCCGCATCGTCATCGAATAGAGGCACCGCCCCCCGGCCCGAAATCAGAACTCGGCGGCGAGCGGACACTCGCCTCCGGCCTCATGCCGCGAGCGTGGAGGCGGCCAGACATCGCGAGCGCGTTGTTGACCCGGCCCCTGGGACCGCCCCGATAAGGGCAGCGGTCAGCCGGTAACGAGGTGATTCGTGAGCTCTTGCACTCCTTTCCTGAACCCGGCCGAGGCGGCCAGGCGGCTTGGTGTTTCCGCCAAGGCGTTGCGCATCTACGAGCAGCGCGGACTGGTCGCCCCGGTCCGCACCATGGCCGGGTGGCGCGCCTATGGCCCCGCCGAGATGGCTCGTGCCGCCGAGATTGCCGCATTGCGCGCGCTTGGGCTGAGCCTCGTCCAGGTGGCGCGCGTGCTTGGAGGCGATGCCCAGGAGCTGGAACCGGCCCTGGCGGCTCACCAGGCTTCGCTCGAGGAGCGTGCCCGTCAACTCGCAGGAACGCTGGAGAAGGTCCGCAGCCTGCGGGCTGACCTTACCAGAGGTCAGGCACCCGCGGCCGGAGAACTGGTGCGCCTGCTGGAGCCCGCAATCGAACGCGGCGTCGCCTTCGATCTGCCCTGGCCCTGGGGCGGCGAACGGTTTGAGCTGCGCGAAATCCTGCCGCTGACCTACATTGTCGGCCAGCTCGGCAGCGGCAAGACGCGGCTGGCCCGGCGCCTGGCCGAGGTCTTGCCCGATGCGGCCTTCCTCGGGCTCGATCGGATCGCGGCTGACGGCGCAATCGGCCGGGCAGACATGGATTCCGATCCGGCATTGAAGTCTCGGGTCGCCAGGACCCTGGCCCGGCTCGTCGACGACGGCGCCCGGATGTCTGGTGCGCTGGTCGCCCTGGTCGCCGAACTGGAAGCGGAGGGTCCCGCGGTCCTGGTCGTCGACATGATCGAGGACGGGTTGGATCAGGCCACCCAGCAAGCCTTGATCGCCCATTTGCGCGGCCGCGGGCCGCATGGACGGCCGCTCTTCATGCTCACGCGCTCCTGCGCGATTCTGGATCTGGCAGCCGTGGGGTCCGACGAGGCAATCATCCTCTGCCCTGCCAATCACAGCCCGCCGGTCCGTGTCGCCCCCTATCCCGGCGCTCCCGGCTACGAGGCCGTCGCCACCTGCCTCGCCTCACCCCAGGTGCGGGCCCGGGTCGCATGCCCACCCCGGCTGGCGTAATCAATCGGCCTTCCGCACCCGCGCCAAACCGCCCCGGCCGGATACCGGGGCAGCTCCAGGCATTTGCCAATGTTCTTCTTTTGTTCTAGATTGACCAAAAGGAGGTCATTCCATGCCCGTTCAGCCCGCGCGCCATATCAGCATCTCGATCGGCAGGCCGATCGAGCAGGTCTACGGCTTCCTGGCAGAGCCCCGTAACTTCCCGAAATGGGCCGAAGGGCTGGGCCATAGTTTCAGGCATATCGAAGGCATGACCTGGGCTGCCGAGACCCCATTGGGCCTGATGCGCATCCTGTTCAGCGAACCCAATCCTTACGGTGTGCTCGACCATGCCGTGATCCCCGATCACGGGGAGCCGATGCACAACCCGATGCGCACCCTCGCCAATGGCGATGGCAGCGAGGTGATCTTCACTCTCTACAAGCGGGCCGAGATGAGCGACGACGATTTCGCCCGCGATGCCGACTGGGTCACGAGCGATCTGAGGCGTCTCAAAGCGCTGCTGGAAGGCTGACGAGAGCGATTGGCCCGTGCTGACGCCATCGGGCGCAGAAACCTGAGATCCATGCCTCGGCGCGCCTGTTTGACGCTGTTCGATGGTTTCCAATGCACCTTCGCGCTTCCGTAGCGAAGCCGGCACGCGCCTTCAGAGCCGGGCTCTGCGGCAAGCTGGTACAGCGGGCGCCCCAACCCACCATCACGCATCGCTCAGCCGCGCGTGAAGCTGCTCGGCCTCGACCAGGTCATCAGGGCGATTGGCATTGAAGAACGGGTCGACCGGATCGACCGGCCACTCCGCCGCCGCAACACCATGACGCGCTGTCCAGCGGCCGATCTTTCGCTCATCCTCGACCGCGAGCGCATGCCGCAAGTCGTCACGCAGCGCGACCGGCCACAGCCCGATCACCGGATGGTCCCAGCCGCCCGATGCAGCGCAGGCCAGCGGAACATTGCCCGCTGCGCGCGCCGCATGAAGCCGTTGCACAAGATCACGCGGGATGAAGGGGGTGTCCGCCGCAACGCTGACCATCCAGGCATGTCCGGGGCGGTTCGCGGCCATCCAGTCGAGCCCGGCCAGGATGCCGGCCAGCGGCCCGGCGAAACCGGGCACGCTGTCGGCGACCACCGGCAGGCCGAAATCAGCGAAGCGCGACAGGTCGCCATTGGCATTGATCAGAAGTCCGTCGCATTGCGGCCCCAGGCGATCGACGACATGGGCGAGAATGCTGCGCCCGGCGATCAGCCGAAGCGGCTTGTCGCCACCGCCCATGCGGCGCGCGAGCCCGCCGGCGAGGAGGAGACCAAGCGTTGGAGGGATGGTCATGCCATGGCCTGCAAGCGTCGCATCTCGCGTTCGCGATCGGCGGCGCCGGGCCTCACGCCGGCACACCGAGCCGATCCGCAGCCCAGGTCTCCACGGCTCGGCCCTCAGGCGGCAATTGGGTCCAGTCATCGCCGGCAAATTCTCGCCAAGCCGAAACGAAATCCTCGCGGACCGCGATCAGCACTGGCAGGCCAGACAGTACCGCAGCCGCGATCTCCTGGCGCAGGCCCTGACCAAGCTGCTCCTGCCGCCCGAACTTGTTGACGATCACGAGATCGATGTTTCCCGTCAGAGCGGCCCCGACCGCTCCTCCCGCTGCCGCAAGGCCGGCGACGTCGAGCCGGCAACCCGACGTGCCCGCGCCGCGATCCTCGCTGATCGGAAAGCGCCGGCCATTCGCGAGGTCCTCCAACGCCATGGAGTGACAGCCATCACCGCAATCGTCACCGTTGTGCTGGACGACACCGCCGAGCTTCAGCCCCTGCCGCTTCATCTGGCTGGCAAGGCCAGCCATGAAACCATCGATCTGGAAACCGGAGGAATAGACGATTGCGGCAAGCGTATTCATCGTCCCTCCATCCCACGAAACATCATCCGCAGCCAGAACCGTGACCGCAAGGTGCTATGATGGCGTCATGGCCCTGCGTCAGATGCCGGCTCACTGTTGCAGCGCACCTACAGTCGCGCGGGCTGCCACAAGCTAGGGTGCTACGGGGCTGACGTCCGGCGTGTTCTCCGGTCAAAGCCGTTTGTTCGGTTGCCGTCCATGATCCGCCACAACGCCAATGCCCCGATTGACCCCGCCGCGGACGCAGCCTTGCTGCTGCGTCGCATCGGCTTCGCCACGCTTGCGCTGGCGCTACCGATAGCGTCGCTGGTGTCGCGTCGCGCGGCCGTCGTGCTCGCGCCGATCGGGGTTGCGTTGCTCATCATTTCCTCGCTGATCGAGGAGCGTGGCCAGTTCGGCAGGAATCTGAGGGATTCCCTGCTGAGCCGGCCGGGCATGATCCTGATGGGGCTCGTGGCCTGGGCCCTGCTCTCGCTGGTCTGGAGCCCCTACACGCTTTCGGCGACCGAGAAGGCCACCAATCTGGTTCTTGCCGTCGCGCTCGGCTTTTGCGGGGCCGCGGCGCTCCCGGAACGCATGCGCGCCTCGAACCTCAATCTCGTGCCGCTCGGCACCGGCATCGCCGCGCTGTTTGCTCTCGCGCTGCTGGTCGCCGGGAACATGAGCGCCGCTGGCGTCTCTCCGGGCGTCGAACGCGGCGTCAGCGTCGTGCTGATCATGTCGTGGCCCGCCTTCGCCTGGCTCCTCTCGCGTGCGCGCGGCTTGAGCGCGCTGGGCCTCGCTCTCGCCGTCGGCCTGCTTGCCATGACCCGCTTCGAGGATGGCGAGGCGGTGGCGATGATCTGCGGCACGGTGGCCTTCGGAGCGATCAGCGCCAATCGTGCCGTCGCCGCTCGCGCCATCGCCATCATCGTTGCCGGGCTGATGTTGCTGGCGCCGCTCCTGCCCTTCCTGCTGATGCCGATCGCCTCGCGCTTGCCCGACGATCTCGCCCTCACCCTCGGCATCTGGGCCGACATCGTCAGCCGCGAACCTGTTCAGCTGATCACCGGGCACGGCCTCGACACCGTGCTGCGCGGCCGCCTGACGGGTGGCCTGCCTCAAGACACGCCGACGACCATTCTGTTCGAGTTCTGGTACGAGCTCGGCCTTGTCGGAGCCGCTTCGGCCGCGATCTGCCTGTACTTTGCGATCAAGGCCGCGGGCCAGATGGCGGGAGCGCTCGCCGCCGGCGTCACTGCTGCCTATGTCACGGCCTTCGCGCTTGCCGTTCTGGGCTTTGCCACCTTCCAGACCTGGTGGCTGATGACGCTCGCCTCCGTCGCCCTGATGTTCACGGCGATTGCCCGCGGGCAATACCGGACCGAGCGACCGCTCGCGCCATTGATGCCGCAGCCTGCAGCGAACAGCAGGCCAAAGGCCGGCGGGCCTACTTCCTCCTGATCGCCCCCTGAGCGGCGCGGCTCAGGCCGCTGCCGCCCGGTCGCCGTTCACGGCATGGCAGGCGACACCGTCGATCACCGGCGGATTCTCGATCTTGCAGCGGTCGAACGCCAGCGGACAGCGCGGATGGAAGGTGCAGCCGGAGGGCGGGTTGATCGGGTTCGGGATTTCCCCCTTCACGCCCTCGCGCGCCTTGCCGACCATGGCGAGATCCGGAACCGCATCGAGCAGCATGCGGGTATAGGGATGGCGCGGGGCTGAGAAGAGCTGCTTGCCCTCCGAAACTTCCACAAGCCGGCCGAGATACATCACGCCGATGCGCGTCGCCATATGCCGGACCACGGCGAGGTTGTGCGAGATGAAGAGATAGGTCAGCCCGAATTTCTGCTGCAGATCGCGCATCAGGTTGAGGATTTGCGCCTGCACGGAGACATCAAGCGCCGATGTCGGCTCGTCGCAGACGATAAACTCGGCATTCGAGGCGAGCGCGCGTGCGATCGCGATGCGCTGGCGCTGCCCCCCGGAGAACTCGTGCGGGAACTTCTTGGCGTCATCGGGATGCAGGCCGACGAGCGTCAGCAATTCGCCGATGCGGGCATTGATGTCGCCTTCGCCCTCGATGATGTCGAAGGCGCGGATCGGCTCGGCGATGATCCGGCCGACACGCCAGCGCGGATTCAGGCTGGCATAGGGATCCTGGAAGATCATCTGGATGCGCCGACGCATCCGCTGACGCTCCTGCGCGACCGCAACGTCGTTCATCGAGATGCCGGCGATGCTGACAGTACCGCCCGAGGGTGGCAGCAGGCCGACCACCATGCGCGCGACGGTGGACTTGCCCGAGCCGGATTCACCGACGAGCGCGAAGGTCTCGCCCTTGCGGATATCGAAGGAAACCCCGTCGACGGCCTTCAGATACTGCTTCGGCGCGCGTTCGAGCATGCGGTTGAGCCAGGGCTTCGACACGTCGAAGACGCGCTTCAGGTCGCGGACCTGGACGAAGGCGGCGTCAGGCGGAGGGAGCTGGCTCACGCTGCGATCTCCGCATTGGGCTGGTCGTAGAGATGGCAGGCGACCTGCCGGTCGCCGACCCTGGTCAGCTCGGGCCGCTCGACATGGCAGCGGGCGAAGGCATGGGCGCAGCGCGGATTGAAGGCACAGCCCCGCGGAATGGCCGAGAGCCGGGGCATCGCGCCGGGAATCTGCACGAGGCGGTCGGCATCACCCTCGATCGACGGGATCGCGCCCATCAGCCCCTTCGCATAGGGGTGGAGCGGGTCCTTGACGACATCGCGGACCGGGCCGATCTCGGCGATCCGGCCGGCATACATCACGGCGACCCGGTCGGCCGTTTCGGCGATGACGCCCATATCATGGGTCACCAGCATCACCGAAGTGCCGCGCTCGCTGCAGAGGCGTTTGATCAGCGCGATGATCTGGGCCTGGACCGAGACGTCAAGCGCAGTCGTCGGCTCGTCGGCGATAATGAACTCGGGCTCGGCGCAGAGCGCGAGCGCGATCACGACACGCTGGCGCATGCCGCCGGAGAATTCGTGCGGATAGCCGTCGATCCGCCGCTCCGGCGCCGGGATGCCGACCTCGTCGAGCAGGGCGATGGCGCGCGCGCGGGCATCCGCTGCGCTCAGGCTGGTATGAGTCCGGATCGTCTCGATCAACTGCTCGCCGACCCGGTAGAGCGGGTTCAGGCTGGTCAGCGGATCCTGGAAGATCATGCCGATCCGCTTGCCGCGGATCCTGCGCATCGCCTCGGGCGGCAGATTGTCGACGCGCTCGCCCGACAGCACGACCTCCCCGCCGGCGATGCGCCCCGGCGGATCGATCAGGCCGATGATCGCGGAACCGGTGACGGACTTGCCCGCGCCGGATTCGCCGACGACACCGAGCACTTCGCCGCGTGCGATATCGAAGGAGATCTTGTCGAGCGCGCGCAAGGTACCGCGCCGCGTCACGAACTCGACGGTCAGGTCACGGACGGAAAGAACGGGGACGGTCATCGGGTCACCTCAGCCGCGGATTGAGCGCATCGCGCAGCCAGTCGCCGAGCAGGTTCACCGCCAGCACCAGGATCGCCAGGGTCACGCCGGGAAAGGCGACGATCCACCAGTCGCCGGAGAACAGGTAGCGGTTGCCTATGCTGATCAGAGTGCCGAGCGAGGGCTGCGTCGGCGGCAGGCCGACACCCAGGAAGGAAAGCGTCGCCTCGGTGATGACGGCGAGCGCCAGATTGATCGTCAGGATGACGAGAACCGGGCCGATCACGTTGGGCAGGACATGGCGCAGCATGATCAGCGGCGCCGGCAGGCCGACGAGGCGTGCCGCCTGAACATAATCCTTATTGCGCTCGACCAGCGTCGAGCCCCGCACGGTGCGGGCATATTGCACCCAGAAGGACAGGCCGATCGAGATGACCAGAACATAGATCGCGGTGTCCTCGCGCGAGGCACTCTTGAAGATACCGCGGACGACGCCATCGATCAGAAGCGCGATCAGGATCGCCGGGAAGGTGAGCTGGACATCGGCGATGCGCATGATCAGCGAATCGACACGTCCGCCGAGATAGCCCGCGAGCAGGCCGAGCGTGATGCCGATCGAGGCGGCGAGGATCACTCCGAGGCCGCCCACCACCAGCGAGACGCGCAGGCCGTAGAGAATGGCCGAATAGAGATCCCGCCCCTGGTCGTCGGTGCCGAAGATGAAGCGGGCCTCCCCGCCCTGCTGCCAGGCCGGCGGGATGTTGGCGTCGGCGAGGAAGACGGAGGCAGGGTCGAAGGGATTGGTCGGTGCGATCCAGGGTGAGAAGGCCGCGCCGATGAACAGCAGCAGCACGACGAAGGCAGCGACCATCGTCACCTTGGAGCGCAGGAAGCTGGCCAGAATGTCGCTGTCGAGGAAGCGTTCCCAGCGGGTCGGGATCTTCTCGGGCGAAGCGGGCGGCTGAGTGGTCATGCTCATGGTTTCAACTCTCCGCCAGCTCAGTGCGCACCGATCGTCGCGCGCAGGCGCGGATCGACGGCGGCATAAAGCAGGTCGACGACCAGGTTGATGCTGACGAACAGGAAGGAGATCAGCATCAGATAGGCAGCCATGATCGGGATATCGACGTTCTGGACGGCCCGCAGGAAGAGCAGGCCCATACCCGGCCACTGGAACACCGTCTCGGTGATGATGGCGAAGGCGATGATCGAGCCGAGCTGCAGTCCGGCGATGGTGATGACCGGAACCAGCGTGTTCTTGAGCGCATGGCCGAAATTGACCGTCCGGGTGCGCAACCCACGCGCCCGGGCGAACTTGATGTAATCGGCCCGCAGCACTTCGAGCATCTCGGCGCGGACGAGGCGCATGATCAGCGTCATCTGGAACAGGCCGAGCGTGATCGAGGGCAGGATCAACGCCTTGAGGCCGGACACGGTCAGCAGGCCCGTCGTCCACCAGCTGCCGATCTTCACGACCTCGCCGCGCCCGAAGGATGGCAGCAGGCCGAGCGTGACCGAGAACAGGTAGATCAGGAGGATGCCGATCAGGAAGGTCGGCAGACTGATACCGATCAGCGACACGGCCTGGAAGATCTTGGCGAGCCAGCTGTCACGCTTCAGCGCGGTGTAGACACCCATCGGGATGCCGACGAGGAGCGAGAACAGGGCCGACATGAAGGCGAGTTCGAGCGTCGCCGGCGCGCGGTCACCCAGCAGCGAAATCACCGGAAGCCGGAACTGGTAGGACACGCCGAATTCGAGCCGGGCGGCGTTGTAGATATAGCGGAAGAACTGGACGATGACGGGGTCGTCGAGGCCGAGCGAGCGCCGGATCTGCTCGACCTGCGCCTGTGGCGTGTCGAGGCTGACGAGTTGGTTCACCGGATCACCGACGAAACGGAACATCGCGAAGGCGATCAGCGCCACGCTCAGCATGACGAGAAGCGACTGAAACAGCCGACGCAGAATGAAAGCTAACATGGCCGCCTTGAATCCCCGGTTTGCCGAGGTCGGATAAACACGCGGCCATCCCAGGCCGGGGGACGCGGAGATCCGGAATCCAGCAGGAGCGCCATGCGCTGCAACGATCCTGGGTCCGGCGCGGCTGCACCAACTGTCCGGGATGACGATGAGGATGAAAGAAGGCGCGCGGATCGCTCCGCGCGCCCCTCACGTCACTCCTTGGTGGCGTAGTAGAGCAGCACCGAGTTGTCGGCGCGCTGGGTCAGCTTGACCTTCTTCGAGACACCCCAGGCGAGAGCCTGCTGGTGCAGTGGGATATAGGCGAACTCATCCACCGTAATCTTGAAGGCTTCCTTGATCATGGCGTCGCGCTTGGCCGTATCGGGCTCGACCAGGATCTTGTCGGTCAGCGCGTCGACCTTCTTGTTGCAGTAGCCGCCGAGATTCGACTCTCCGCGCGACGAGCCGGCGACATCGCGGCAACCCAGGATGTCGTTGAGCACGTTGTGGCTGTCGAAGGTCCCGGGGGTCCAGCCGAGCAGGTAGAACGAGGTCTTGTAGCCGCCCGACTTCAGCACCTTGGCGAAGTACTGGCCCTTCGGCTGGGCGTTCAGGTTCACCTTGATGCCGGCGCGAGCCAGCATGCCGACCACCGCCTGGCAGATCTGGCCGTCATTGACATAGCGGTCGTTCGGGCAATCCATGCCGACCTCGAAGCCGTTGGGATAGCCGGCCTCGGCCAGGAGCTTCTTGGAGGCCTCGGTGTCGAACTTGGCCCGCGTGAACCCGGCGTGCGGGAAAAGTTCCGGCGCGATCATCAGCGGCGACGGGGTCGACAGGCCGCGCATGACGCGGCTCTTGATCGTCTCGATGTCGATCGCCTGGTAGAAAGCCTGACGAACCTTCGGGTCCTTGAAGGGGTTCTTGCCCTTGACGTTGGATTCGAGCAGTTCGTCGCGGGTCTGGTCCATGCCGAGGAAGATCGTGCGCAGTTCCGGCCCGGTCATGACCTGGACATTGCCGGCGCTGTTGACGCGCTGGATGTCCTGGATCGGAACCGGCTCGATCACGTCGACCTCGCCCGAGAGCAGGGCCGCGACCCGGGTCGCATCAGAAGCGATCGGCGTAAACACGATCTCCTTGAGATTGTGCTCGACCTTCTTGTTCCACCAGTTCTCGTTGACCTTGAACACGGTCTTCACGCCGGGCTGATGGCTCTCGATCTTGAACGGGCCGGTGCCATTGGCATTGAGCGAGGCGTGACTCGGCGTCGTCGCCGCTGCCGGTGTCGGAGCGACGGCGTTATTCGCCTCCGCCCACTTCTTCGACATGATGTACCAGGTGTCCCACTGGGCATTCAGGATCGGGTTCGGCGAGCTCAGCGTCACGTCGATCGTGTAATCATCGACCTTGGTGAACTTGGCGTCGGTCGGAATGCGCGTGGTGAAGTTCGAGCCGGGGGCGCGGACGCGCTCGGCCGAGAAGATCACGTCATCGGCGGTGAAGTCCTCGCCATTGTGGAACTTCACGCCCTTGCGCAGGAAAAAGCGCCATTTCAGGCCATCATCTGAGACTTCCCACTTCTCGGCGAGGGCCGGCTCGATCTTGAGGTCCTTGCCGCGCGCCGTCAGGCCCTCATAGGGGTGGCCGAGATGGGCGTTGGTGGTGGTCTCGTTGACGGTATAGGGATCGAGCGACTTGAGCTCGCCTTGGTTGGCGTAGCGCAGTGTCTGTGCCTGCGCGGCGCCGCACATCAGCGCCAGAGCCGCAACCGCGGCGAGGCAGTTCGTCTTGAATGACATAATTCGATCGCTCCCAATCGTTTTTGCTACCCCACTCCTCCCGGGAGCGGCTCCCGCCCGGCGCCTCCCAAGCGCCCGGCGAAAGAAGATGGCAGATTAATGACGCTTCGCGAGCGGCGTCCAGTACGGCTGATGAGAAACGCTCCAGATTGCATTTTCTTGCGCACCGAACCCAAGGCTCACACGTAACCTGCAAAACCGACGCCAGGAACGGACGTTCATGGCGTCGGATATCTCTCAGCGTGCCAATTCGGCGATTACGCCACGGATGAACCGCGCCCCGGCATCGAGCTGGGCTACCGTAATGAACTCGTCGGGCTGGTGAGCCTGGGCGATATCGCCCGGGCCGCAGACCACCGTCGACCAGCCTGCCGCCTGGAACAGCCCGCCTTCGGTGCCATAAGCGACGACATGGCTGCCATTGTCGCCGGTCAGCCGGCGTGACAGGGCCTCCGCCTCGCCACGCTGCTCCGGTCCGAGGGCGGGCGTGAAGGAGGTGACTTCCATCTCGATGCCCGTCTCGGGCGCGATCGCCTTCATCCCGGCCTCGAGTTCGGCGATGCGGGCGCGGTAGCGCTCGACGTAATTCTGGTCGCGCTCTCCGGGAATGACGCGCACCTCATGGGTGAAACTGCAATGTTCAGCCGTGATGTTGACGGCCGTTCCGCCCTGGACCACGCCAACATGCAGCGTCGTGTAGGGCGGTTCGAAACCGTTATCATTCGGGGTCCGGGTCTTGTTCTCAGCCATGACCTCGTCGTGCCAGGCGATCAGCTTGCCGGCGATCATGACGGCCGGCACGCCGATGTCGACGCGGCTCGAATGCACCGCATGGCCGCGCACCGTCGTCTTCATCCGCGTACCGCCCTTGTGGCCGGTGACGACCTGCATCATCGAGGGCTCGCCGACGATCACCGCCGACGGCGTGAGGCCAGCAGTGACCATGGCGTCAATCATGATCCGCGCGCCGAGACAGCCGACCTCCTCGTCATAGGAGAGCGCGATATGGACCGGGCGCTTCAACCCGGCCTCGATCATCTCCGGCACCAGCGCCAGCGCGGTCGCGTCGAAGCCCTTCATATCGCAGGCTCCACGACCGTAGAGCTTGCCGTCGCGCTCGGTCAGCGTCCAGGGATCGGAGCTCCAGTCCTGCCCCGCGACGGGAACGACGTCGGTGTGCCCGGAGAGCACGACGCCGCCAGCAACCGCCGGTCCGACCGTCGCATAGAGATTGGCCTTCTGGCCGTCGGGGCTCGGAACGATCGTGCTCTCGACACCGAGGCTGGCGAGGTAATCACGGCAGAAATGGATGAGCTCGAGATTGCTGCGCTGCGATTCCGTATTGAACGAAACCAGCTTCGCCAGCATTTCCTTGGGGGTGTATTTCACGGGGTCGGATCTCCAAAGGCAGACGGGAAGGCAGGTCTCATGCCGACACGCTAGGCAGCCTGACAGCCAGGTCAATCGTCAGCTGTGGCTTGACCGGCCTGCGCCGGACGCGTTGATGTGCGCGCCGAGACGCCGGCGCCGCCGGGCCATGAGAGAAGTCCAGTCCCATGAATTTCGACGTCACGCTCGCCGATATCCAGGCTGCCGCCACCCGCATCTCCGGCAAGGTGCGGCGCACTCCGACCTTCCATAGCGCCGGCCTCTCGGCGCGGCTCGGCGTCGAGACCGTGGTGAAGGTGGAGAGCCTGCAGCTCGGCGGTTCGTTCAAGGTGCGCGGCTGCTTCAACAAGCTGATTGCGCTCAGCGAGGACGAGCTGAAGCGCGGCATCGTCACCGTTTCCGGCGGCAACCACGCGATCGCGGTTTCGATGGTCGCCAAATCGATGGGCGCCCGCGCGCTCGTGCTGATGGCGAAGAATGTCGCGCCCTTCAATGTCGAGCTCACCCGGCAGGCCGGCGGCGAGGTCGAACTTTGCGAGGACGCGATTGAGGCCTTTGCCAAGGCCGACGAGTACGCGGCGAAGGGCATGACCAATGTCCACTCCTATGACGATCCGGCGATCATCGCCGGGCATGGCTCGCTCGGCCTCGAACTGGCAAATGACGCCAGCGGGCGCCTCGACCATGTCTTCATCTCGATCGGCGGCGGCGGCTTCGTGGCCGGAGTCGGCACGGCTCTCAAGGGGCTCGACCCGGCGGTGCGCATTCATGGCGTCGAGACGGAGGGGGCAACGACGATGACCCAGGCGCTGGAGGCCGGCAAGCCGGTACCGATCCGGCCGACCTCGATCGCCCGCGCGCTCGGCGCCCCCTTCGCGACCGAACGCACCATGGCGGCAGCGCGCCAGTATCTGGAGGAGATCGTCACCGTGCCCGATGCCGAGGCCGTGCGCGAAATGGCCTGGGTGCTGCAGAACGGGAGGGTGCTGATCGAGCCGGCGGCAGGCTGCGTGGTTGCCGCAGCCGTGGCGCGCAAGGAGATGTTCAAGCCCGGGGAGCGCGTCGGCCTGATCCTCTGCGGCTCCAACGTCTCGCTCGACGATTTCGCGGCATGGCGCAAGGAGTACGGGGTGTAAGGCAACCTCGTTGCCGCCGGGTTTGATGCTTGACCTTACACGAGGGAGCCGACCGGCTAACGATGAGTTGACCTGCGCGATGAGCTAGCGTTGTCTTGGGCGGCGATACCCTGCCGTTCGAGGGAAGACCATGGCCGTCTTGCTCGCAGTGCTCATCGGGGTCGTGGCCGGGCTGCGCACCATGATGGCACCGGCCGCCGTCAGTTGGGCCGCCCATCTCGGCTGGATCAACCTCGGTGCCAGCCCCCTGGCCTTCCTGGGCTATGCCTGGACGCCCTGGATCCTGACCGCGCTGGCCATCGGCGAACTGATCACCGACAAGTTGCCGTCGACGGCGAGCCGCAAGGTCCCGACGCAGTTCGGCGGCCGCATCGTGACAGGCGCCCTGTCCGGCGCGGCCATCGGCGCCGCGGCCGGATCGCTCGCGCTTGGCGCGATCGCGGGCGCGGTTGGCGCCGTCGCCGGTACGCTTGGCGGGGCCGCAGCCCGGGCGGGCCTCGCAGGAGCTTTCGGTCGCGACAGGCCTGCCGCGCTGATCGAGGACGTGGTGGCGCTACTCGCCGCCTGGCTGATCGTGGTGGCCGCGCGATGAACCGGACTTTCGACGCCATCATCATCGGGGCCGGCCAGGCCGGACCTTCACTGGCAGGCCGGATGACCGGTGCCGGCCTGTCGGTTGCGATCGTCGAACGCCATCTCTTTGGCGGCACCTGCGTCAACACCGGCTGCATGCCGACCAAGACGCTGGTCGCCAGTGCCTATGCTGCGCATCTCGCGCGCCGTGGCGCCGAGTACGGCGTCATCCTGGATACGCCGCCGCGCATCGACATGCCGAAGGTCAAGGAGCGAGCCGCCCTCGTCTCCGCCAATTCGCGCCGCAATATCGAGACCTGGCTGCGCGGGATGAAGGGCTGCACCGTCCTCACCGGGCATGCGCGCTTCGAGAGCGCCGACCGGATGCGGGTGGGCGACGATGTAATCAGCGCACCCCGCATTTTCCTGAATGTCGGCGGGCGCGCCGTCGTGCCGGACATGCCCGGGATCGGCGACATCTCCTACCTGACCAACACCTCGATCCTTGGTCTCGACACGGTGCCGAAGCATCTCGTCGTCATCGGCGGCAGCTATATCGGCCTCGAATTCGCTCAGATGCACCGCCGCTTCGGTGCAGCCGTCACTGTTGTCGAGAAGGGTCCACATCTCGTGTCCCGCGAGGACGAAGAGGTTTCGGAGGCGATCCGCGATATCCTTGTCGCCGAAGGGATCGAGATCCGGACAGGCGCGGAGTGCATTCGATTCGTTCCCCACCCGGAGGGCATCGCGGTCGGCGTGGATTGCACTTCCGGCGCACCCGAGATCATCGGGTCACATGTCCTGCTTGCCGTCGGGCGCCGCCCGAACACCGACGATCTCGGTCTCGACAAGGCCGGGGTCGCAACGGATGCGCGAGGCTATATCGAGGTCGACGACAGCCTGGCGACCAATGTCCCCGGCATCTGGGCAATCGGCGACTGCAATGGCCGCGGCGCCTTCACGCACACGGCCTATAATGATTTCGAGATCGTCGCCGCCAATCTACTCGATGGAGAGACGCGCAAGGTCAGTGACCGCATCCCGGCCTATGGGCTCTTCATCGATCCGCCGCTCGGGCGGGTCGGCATGACGCTTGCCCAGGCGCACGCCAGCGGCCGGCCGTTGCTGGTTGGCCACCGGCCGATGACGCGCGTCGGCCGCGCCATCGAGAAGGGCGAGACGCTTGGTTTCATGAGCGTCATTGCCGATGCCGAGACGCGCCGCATCCTCGGCGCTGCGATCCTCGGGACGAGCGGCGACGAGGCGATCCATGGGATCCTCGACATGATGAATGCGGGCGCGCCCTATGACAGGCTGCTGCGCGCTGTTCCGATCCATCCGACCGTATCGGAGCTCATCCCGACGATGCTTGGAGACATGCGCGCCCCAAACTGACCTCAGAAATAGCGCGCCAGGTTCCGGCGGATCCTGTCCACCGGCGGCTCCTGGCCGGCAGGGGCCTCAAACGCCTGGCCCGTAATGGTCTCGAAGGCGCGGATATAGACCTGCGAGGTCTGCGCGACGAGCTCGTCCGGGATCTCGGGGATCGGCTCCTTGTAGGGATCGCAGCGTGCGGCGACCCAGTTGCGCACGAAATCCTTGTCAAAGCTCTCCGGCCGCTCTCCCTCCGCAAAGCGCGCCGGGTAGCTCTCGGCGAACCAGTAGCGGCTGCTATCGGGGGTATGGATCTCATCGGCCAGCATGATCCGGCCCTGCCGATCGGTACCGAACTCGTATTTGGTATCGGCAAGGATCAGCCCGCGTCCGTGCGCGATGTCCTGCCCCCGGGCGAACAGGGCCAGCGCGTAGCCGGACACCGTATCCCACTGTTCCTGGGTCAGGAGCTTGCTGCCGACGATCTCGTCCGGGGAAAGCGGCTCGTCATGGCCGCCGTCGAAGGCCTTGCTGGTCGGCGTGATGACGGCATGAGGAAGCGCCTCGTTGTCGCGCAGGCCATCCTGGAAACGGATGCCGTAGAGATCCCGCCTGCCCTGCTTGTACATGGTCAGCACCGACGTGCTGGTCGTGCCGGCGAGATAGCCGCGCACCACGATCTCGACGGGAAGGATATCGAGCTTCTGGCCGACGACGACGTTGGGGTCCGGATATTCCAGCACATGGTTCGGGCAGATATCCGCGGTCTTCTCGAACCAGAACCGGGCTGTCTGGGTCAGCACCTGCCCCTTGAACGGAATGCAGGCGATAGCGCGATCGAAGGCGCTGAGGCGGTCCGTGGCGATCAGAATGCGGCGCCCGTCCGGCAGATCGTAATTCTCGCGGACCTTGCCCCGATAGTAGTTCGGCAGCTCCGGGATGACCGCTTCGCGAATGGGTTGAATCTCGGACATGGTGGACATCACTTCATCAAGGCGAGGAATCATGCAGGGAGAGAAACCCCGGCGCTGCGTTCCTTGTAGCCAAGTGGATCGATACGCACCATTGCGCTCTCGCTGTCGCCCCTGCGCGATGCTAGGGAGCACCATGACGAAGGGCGAGCGCCGGAGGTGAGCAGCCATGTTTCAGGCACAAGCAATCGCGAGCAGCGACAAGGCCGGCTTCTATCGCGAGCTGACCTCGCAGCTTGAGGGCCTGCTGGCGGGAGAAAGCGACCCGATCGCCAACGCGGCCAATACCTCGGCACTGCTGTTCCAGATGATGCCGGATCTGAACTGGGCCGGATTCTACATCATGCGGGACGGCGAGCTCGTGCTCGGGCCCTTTCAGGGCAAGCCGGCCTGTGTCCGCATTTCCGTCGGGCGCGGCGTCTGCGGAGCGGCGGTCGCCCGCCGGCAATCCATGCTGGTGGAAGACGTCCATGCGTTTCCTGGCCATATCGCCTGCGATGCAGCCTCGCGCTCGGAGCTGGTCGTGCCGCTGATCCGCGACGGTGAGGTGATCGGCGTGATCGATCTCGACAGCCCCCACCCCTCCCGCTTCGACAGCGCCGACCAAGCCGGAATCGAACGGATCGCCGGGATCTATCTCGCTGCGAGCGCCCGCTAGACCGATCCACCCTCCGGCTGCGGGCGGAAGCGCGATGCGCCAATCAGCAGGCCGCGGCGGAGAGGCTCTCGTTGGTGTCCGCCACCGGAGGCACGACTCCGTGCGGCCCAGGTGCGGGTGGGACCGGGGCCGGCGCTGCCACCCATCTCGCCAGAGCCGTGCGGCCGGCGTCGGTCAAGGCGTAGACGCCGCGATCGGCTCGCTCGAACCAGCCATAGACGTTGCGGTGCAGGATCTTCTGTGCGTCCGGGCATGACTGTTTGAGATCGCGCGGCCGCTGCGGGCCTGCCGTCATGGCTGCTGCGCAAGCGAGCGCCTGCTGCCGGTAGGCCGTCATGATCGGTGCGCGCGAACCGCCGCCTGCGACAGGGTCTCCCCGACGCCGCTTGTGCTCCTCCACGAGCTTCGAACGCCGCTTGGCATCCTTGCGCGGCGTCGCCGCGGCCGGGGAAACGAGGATATCGACGCGACCGGACAAAGCGACCCCGAGAAGGCCGAAACCGAGATGCCGGCACAGATTACGGTAGCGGGAATCGCTCTCGCGTCCCTTCCCCCGCGCCGACAACCGGGCTGCAAGCCAGATCTCGTCACCGAGCTTCATCCGGTCCACGCCCTGCAGGATGAGTTCGAGATTGAAGGTCAGTTTCAATTCTCCCACCACGACGACAGCCGGATCATCGCCCTTGAGACCAACAAGGTCGCAGCGCCCGACCTCACCCTTCACGGAATAGCCCAGGCCTTCGAGGAAGTGTTTGACCGGCAGATAGAGGGAAGTTTCCACGCGAGATCTCCGGTGCATTCCGATGCCGGACCGTTCCAGCAAGTCCGTAGCGCTGACCGCTACACCAAGGTGCAGCGGCGGTCGTTTCGGAATGGCAAACGGGAGGCAAGCCGGATGAGATCGACGGGCAGGCGTTCTGACCGCGGCACCTCAAAAGGCCGATGGCAACGCAAGGGGCAGCCCCCCTGTCCAGGCGGCCACCCCTTGGGAATTCGTCACCGCGTCGATCCCGAGACGGGACCGACCTGCCATGACGGCTGGATCAGTGCGCCAGTCGCAAGGCGCCGCGGATTTCGGACTTCGCTCCTTCGAGATCCCTTTGGAAATCGGGGTTCCGGTAGGCGAGAACCGCGATCATCGCGGCCATCTCCCGGCCCGCCTGGATGTCGCTTGGGTAGTGCACTCCGCCGATCACCCGGTTCTCGCCGAATTCGACGGCACGCCCGAAGATCGCCTCGCCCTTCTCCGGCACGATATCGGCCAACACGATCGCGGTGAGGTACGAGAATGCAGCGTGACCGCTCGGATAAGAGCCGCTGTTCGCATATTTGGCGACCGGCTTGAGACGAGCGTCCACCACCGGTGGCCGCTGGCGATCCCATTTTTCCTTGCCCTGCTTGTTGAAGGCGCTCTCCGTCTTGTAGACCTTCGTGAAGAATGCCGCCGCTTTCGGCAGTTTTTCGGCCGTGAATTCGGGTCCCATCACGTCGGCGAAGCGAAAGACGCTCTGCTCAAGGTCCGCGACCGACCGCTCGGCTTGTTCGGCTGTTCGCTTCTCCTGCAGGCTTAGCATGATCTCGAGCTCCCGCCGGGTCGTATCCGCTGATGGCGGCGGCGCCATGAACCGGGTCGTGTCGAGTTGCTCCGGCGACACATAGTATTTGCTGCTCTGGACCTCCGCGCCGGCATAGCCAATCGCAAGAAGCGTAAGTCCGAGAGTCAGGCCCGCGAGTCTTTTCATCTTGTTGTCTCCCGATAAGCGTTTCTTCCCTGCTGCGGGAAGCAAGGCCGCGCAGCGCTCGATGCTGATCAAGAAACACGCCAGTCGTGCCCGCACCGCATGACCGCAATAGAATCAGAGGGTTGTCACGATTTCGGCGCCGAGCGGCGCGGGTAGTGTCAGGGAACGATGAGTAAAACCCGTAACATCGGCCGCGAGCATGGGTCATCGAAGATACCTCCTTGCAGCGCGGCCACTGATGCAGCCGGCAGCAAGAGGCGCCGGCATCCCCGGCAAAAGGACAGCAATCTGGCCCTACGTCATTCGTCGCCTCGCCCCCAAGCGAAGGCATCGACGACAACACTCGCACGAAATGAAGGTGAGCTGCCTACCGGCTCATGGCCTCGAACACATTGCGCATCGATGTGCTTGGGATGCCGAACAGGCCGCCATAGGGCGAGTTCAGGTCAACGATCACGAACATCACGCTCGATATCGAAACCACACCGATCGCCAGGACGATGGCGGCCAGCAGCTTGCGGGGGACCTGCAGGCCGAAGCTGACGAAGACCAGCATCAGCCAGAACGTCAGGACGTTCGTGAACAGCCGCGACGCCGGGTCCCTCGCATCTTCAATCACCGCCCAACGACGTTGTTGCAGGCTCATGAAATTCGCACGGCATTCCGTAGCCAGGTTCGCATGCAACCCGTCGACAGGGGCGAGGCCATTGATCTCGAGGCCGATCTGATTGACCAGCACGCTGAGCGTCGGGCTTTCCCCGTGGCGTCCCATGGTGCTGGGATCAGGATAGGCAATGCCGGTCGGCCTTTCCTCGTCGGGCCAGGTGCTCGCGATCACCGCGGCGGTATAGCTCCGGAGATTCTCGCGGGCCTTCTCAGCCCCCGGGCCGAAATTGCGCAGGCACTGATCGAGCTGGGCCAGTTGCCCGGCATCCGCGTTCCTGTCCCGGTACGCCATGTCGAACGCGCTCTTCACGCTCGACAGCTGCAGGCTGAGGACAAGCGCCGCAAAGGTAACGAGGAGGCTCGTGATCAGCCGCAGCGCTTCCATGTTCCTTTCGGTCAGGTGCTCCTCGGGCAACCGGCTCCGCAGCAGGAGGCCGAACACCGCGGCTGCGCTGAGCAGCGAGCAGAACGTGAAGGCTGAAAGCCACTCCACCATGACAGATCCTGCTCTCCTGGAAGCCCGCGACACGGACACATGCAGTCATCTCGACCGCGAGAACGATCTGCCGCCGACACCAGCCATCGATCCAGAATGATGCGAGGATTGCAACCATACGCGGTCGCGACGCCATTCCTCCGCTTCTGCCCCCTCATGCCGCAATCGGCTTGGACAGACCCGGTCGGACCGCGCTAGCTTGCATGACTTGGCAACCCGATTTCTGCCAACCTTCCCTCTCTGCCCGAGGACATGATGCCGAAGTCCGAACTCATCGCGGCGCTGACGCCCGAGCTCACCGCGATCCGTCGCGATTTTCACCGCCATCCCGAACTGCTCTTCGACGTGCATCGCACGGCGGGCATCGTTGCCGAAAAGCTCAGGGCCTGGGGCGTCGACGAGGTGGTGACAGGCATTGGCCAGACCGGCGTCGTCGGCGTGATCAAGGGCAAGCGCCAGGGTTCCGGCAAGGTAATCGGCCTGCGTGCCGACATGGATGCTTTGCCGATCCACGAGGAAACCAATCTCGAGCACCGCTCGACCGTGCCCGGCAAGATGCATGCCTGCGGTCATGACGGCCACACCACCATGCTGCTCGGCGCCGCGAAATATCTCGCCGAGACCCGCGATTTCGACGGCACCGCGGTCGTGATCTTCCAGCCGGCAGAAGAAGGCGGCGGCGGGGCCAAGGTGATGTGCGATGAGGGCCTGATGGAGCGCTTCGGCGTGCAGGAGGTCTATGGGCTGCACAACAAGCCTGGCATGGCGATCGGTCAATTCTGCATCCGCAAGGGCCCGCTGATGGCCGCTGCCGATCGCTTCCTGATCAAGATCGAGGGCAAGGGTGGCCATGCCGCCGCGCCGCACGACACCAAGGATCCGGTGGTTGCCGCCTGCCAGCTCGTGACCGCGCTGCAGACTGTCGCCTCGCGCAATGCCGACCCGCTCGATTCTGTCGTGGTCTCGGCGACAGCGATCAATGCCGGCGAAGCGTTCAACGTCATTCCGCAGACCGTCGAGATCAAGGGCTCGGTCCGGACGCTAACGCCTGCCATGCGCGACCTCGCCCAGAAGCGCATCCTCGAGATCGCCGACGGGCTGGCGAAGGCGTTCGATCTCAAATGCGACGTCGACTACGACCGCGGCTACCCGGTGACCTTCAATCACGCCGGGCAGACGGATTTCGTGACCAGCGCCACGCGGAACGTTTTCGGCAAGGACGCGATCGACACCGAGATCCCGCCGGTCATGGGGTCGGAGGATTTCTCCTTCATGCTCGAGGAGCGCCCCGGCGCCTATATCTTCATGGGCAATGGTGACTCGGCTGGCCTGCACCACCCGGCCTATGAGTTCAACGATGCGGCGATCCCGGTCGGGGTGACCTATTGGGCGAGCCTCGTCGAGATCGCCATGCCGCCGCGCGCAGCCTGATCGCAGGATCACGATGGCCGATATCGATTGCCTCGTCATCGGGGCCGGCGTCGTCGGCCTCGCAACGGCGCGCGCGCTTGCGCTCGCCGGACGCGAGGTCGTGATCGCCGAGGCCGCCGACGGCATTGGCACTCAGACCTCCGCGCGCAACAGCGAGGTCATCCATGCCGGGATCTACTACCCGCCCGGCTCGCTCAAGGCGCAGGTCTGCGTCGAGGGCCGTAAGCAGCTTTATCGCTATCTCGGCGAGCGCGGCCTGCCGCACAAAGCCTGCGGCAAGCTGATCGTCGCGACAGCTTCGGGCCAGCGCCCGGCACTGGAAACGATCGCGGCGCGCGCGAAAGCCTCGGGCGTGGACTCGCTGCGCTATCTCGACACCGCCGAAGCGCGGGCGCACGAGCCCGAGGTCGCCTGCGAGATCGCGCTGTTCTCGCCAGAGACCGGCGTGGTCGACAGCCACGCCTTCATGCTCTCTCTGCTTGGAGAGTGCGAAGCTGCAGGCGGCTCGCTGGCCCTGAATACGCCCATCACCGGCTGGCGCCGCGAGGGCGAGGCGTTCAGCGTCGATTTCGGCGGCGACGATCCCGCAACCTATTCGGTCCGCAGCATCGTCAATTCGGCCGGCCACGGCGCGCCCCGCCTTCTCGGCAGGCTCGACGGCTTTCCTGCCGCCTATGTGCCAAAGCAGTCTTTCGCCAAGGGCAACTACTTCGCACTGCTGGGGAAGCAGCCCTTCTCGCATCTGGTCTACCCGATCCCTGAAGCAGCCGGGCTCGGCATCCATGCCACGATCGACATGGCCGGGCGGGTCAAGTTCGGCCCGGATGTCGAATGGGTGGATGACGACCAGGATCTGGTCGTCGACCCGGCCCGGGCCGAGCGATTCTACGCGGCGATCCGAACCTACTGGCCCGGTCTGCAGGACGGGGCGCTGGTCGCGGATTATGCCGGTATCCGGCCGAAGCTGCACGGACCGACGGAGCCGATGCCTGATTTCCGCATCGACGGACCGGCCATCCATGGCGTACCCGGACTGGTCAACCTGCTCGGGATCGAGAGCCCCGGGCTGACGTCCTCGCTCGCGATCGCAGAGCTGGCGGTGGACAGGCTGCCGGCATGACGGAGGGCGTTTCACGCTATGTCGGCCGCATCATTGCAGTCGGCAGAACGCCTCTCGGAGACTTGGTTTCGGCATACCGCGTTTCGAGCAGATCGTTTCCGAACAGAGATGCAGAGCGCTCTGGCAACGCGATCCGGATCGTGCCGCGTGCGAACAGCGCCGACGCGGCATCGGAGAGCCCCTACATCGCCTATGAAAGTCTACTCTGGACCGAGCGCTACGTCGTCGCGAGCAATGGCACCCAAACCCGACCCATTTTCGAGCGGTTGCGGGCGGGTCACACGGTAAGAGATGCGCTGATCGGGGTGCTTTCCGGCCTCGACCGGGAGTTCGATGCGCATGATACGCCACGCATCTGTTCGGTGCTCGATCTCGCCAATGACACGGCTTATCTCGGAAGCATCACGGCGGAAGCGCTGTCTGTGACGCCGGTGCATATAGCTCCGGGGCAGGCGACCTACATCACGACCTATGGATCGCCCCTGGCGGCAGCCGACAGGGTGGATCCGCACTTCACCGCAAGGACGGCCGAGGACGCCTGCCAGCATGTCGTGGGTGGATCAATCTTCGCCCACCTCGACAGCCCGGTCTGCTCTGCGGCGCTTCATGCCGGAAAGTCCGGGCTGGAGGCAGCCGTCTTCAACATCAGGGATGACGCTTAGCCGCGGATCGCCTTCACGGCTTCCCGCGCTTCCCTGGCAAGCTCAGTCACACGCGCCCAGTCGCGTTTCGCAACCGCATCCGCCGGCACGAGCCAGGATCCTCCGACGCAGATCACCTGCGGCAGGGCAAGGTAATCGGCGAGATTGGCGAGGCTGACACCGCCGGTCGGGCAGAACTTCAGCTGCGGGAAGGGTCCGGACAACGCCTTCAGCGCCGGCGTGCCGCCCGCCTGCTCTGCCGGGAAGAACTTGCAGGTGATCCGTCCGGCCGAGACCGCGCGCATGCAGTCGGACGCCGTCGCCACGCCAGGCAACCAGGGCAGCCCCGCCGCGCGCATCGCCTCGTCCACCGCCTCGCTGAAGCCTGGGCTGACCACAGCCTGCGCGCCCACCCGCTTGACCTCTGCGACCTGCAAGGGCGTCACGACCGTACCGGCAACCGAAAGGATTTCCGGCACCTCGTGGGCGATCCTCTCGAGCGCGGCCAGTGCAGCAGGGCGGCGCAGCGTGACCTCGATCACGTCGATGCCACCCGCAAGCAGCGCCCGGGCCAGCGGGACCGCGACCTCGGCCTCGTCGATCACGACGACCGGGACAACGCCACAGGCCTTGAGGCGTGCAATTTCGGGTTCGCCTGACATTGGCTCGATCTCCTCGCTGAGCACCTTCGCTTAAGCCCTGGCCCAGTAAACGTCGAGCCCCTGCGGCCGTCGCAGCAGGATGCCGACCGGATAGGCCGCCGGAAGGGCCTGAGCCGTCGCCAGCGTCGTTTCCTTCTCCTTGCCGGCAATGAGCAGGGTTGCCCAACCTGCCTTCGCGATTCGCGCGGCCGAGAGTGAGATGCGAGGTGGCAGGCCGGGCGGACGGGCTGCGACTGCGTGGATTGCGTCGTCGCTGCGCGTAGCTGCAGCGTCGCCTGGAAAGAGCGAGGCGATGTGCCCATCGGCGCCCATGCCACTGACCAGGATGTCAATCGCAGGCAGGCGCGAGAGCACGGCATCGAGGCTACGCGCTGCCGCGGCGAGATCGTCGCCGGCATTGTGGAAGGACACGAAGCTGGCCCGTTCGTCACGCAAAGGGGAGAAGGCGTCCCGGATCATGCGCTCGTTCGAGGCGGCATCGTCCGGCGCGACGAAGCGCTCGTCGGTCGGCATCAGGGTAACCCTGTCCCAGGCGAGGTCGTGCGCGCCGAGTGCCGCAAGAAAACGTGCCGGCGTAGTACCGCCGGGGACCGCGAGCAACGCGCCCCCGCGGGCGGCTATGGCGGCACGCAGGCGCACTGCGACAGCTTCGGCCAGCGCTTCCGATGCGCCGGCCAACGTCTCGAAACGATGCCAGGAGAGCGGCCCCACCGCGCTCATTCCATCAGTTCCGGGTCGGCCCAGGATCGCCCTTCGCGCTCGATCAGACCGATCGCCTGAGACGGCCCCCAGGAGCCGGCGGCATAGCGATGCGGCTGCGGATAGTACTCCTGCCAGCCGGCAATGATCGGATCGATCCAGGCCCAGGCCTGCTCGACCTCGTCACGGCGCATGAACAGGGTCTGGTCGCCGCGGATCACATCGGTGAGCAGCCGCTCATAGGCGTCAGGTGAGCGCACGCCGAAGGCGGTGTCGTAGCGCAGATCGAGCTGGCGCGGGACGATCTTGAGCTTGCCGGAGCCTGGCACCTTCATCATCAGCTGCATCTGCACGCCATCATTGGGCTGCAGGCGGATGATCAGGCGATTGGCATCGAGCCGCCCACAATCGGCAGCGCTTCCGAAGATCGAGTGCGGCACCGGCTTGAAGGTGACGGCGATCTCGGAATAGCGCTGCGCCATGCGCTTTCCGGTGCGCAGATAGATCGGGACGCCGGCCCAGCGCCAGGTTTCGAGTTCGCAGCGGATCGCGACGAAGGTTTCGGTGTTGCTGGCATGGCCGAGTTCCTCGGCATAACCATGGACGCGAGCGCCACCGCTGACGCCCTGGCCATATTGCCCGCGCACGGTCGCCCGCAGCACATCGGGGCCGACGATCGGCTTGAGAGCCTTCAGAACCCTGACCTTCTCGTCGCGGACGGCATCGGCTTCCAGCAGGTTCGGCGGCTCGATCGCAAACAGGCAGAGCAGCTGCAGCACGTGGTTCTGCACCATGTCACGCAGGTGTCCGGCCTTGTCGTAATAGCCGGCGCGCGACTCGAGGCCGACCGTCTCGGCAACCGTGATCTGGACATTGTCGATGTCGCGACTCGACCAGGAGCGTTCGAACAGGGTGTTGGCGAAGCGCAGTACCAGAAGGTTCTGGACCGTCTCCTTGCCGAGATAATGATCGATCCGGTAGGTGCGGCTTTCCGGAAGGATCCTTGCCACGGCGTCGTTGATCTCGCGGGCGGAGGCGAGATCCCGCCCCAGGGGCTTTTCGAGAATGACGCGCGAGGTCGGCGTCAGGATGCCGGCACTGGCGAGGTTCTCGCAGATCGGGATGAAAAGATCGGGCGGCGTCGAGAGATAGAAGGAGCGCACACGCTCCGAATCGCCGAGCTCCTGCCGCAGGCCGGCATAGGTCTCCGGCTTCAGCGCATCGACCTGGACCACGGAGAGCCTGCGCAGGAATGTCTCGATCCTGGCGGCGGAAAGCCCCTCCTCGGTGAGCTTCCGGCTGATCTCGCCGGGCAGTCCGGCGACATCCTCGCTCTTGCGCACCATCGCCAGGATGCGGCTTTCCTCCGGCAGAACGCCTTCCTGATTGCGCTGGGCCAGCGCCGGAAAGAGTTTGCGCAGGGCCAGATCGCCGCTGGCACCGAAGATCACGAGATCGAAGGGCGGGACCGGAGTGCGCTCCGGCGCAGCTTCGAGCTTTACGACATGATCGGCGACGGCATCCATGGGCATACACACTCCGCAGCAGCGAATACGGGCCAAGCTAGCCGATCGCTGCGACGAGAGTTAGACGGTTTTGGCGCTCCACCCAAGCAGGCAGGACGCGCAACCGCCCTGCCGCTCAGGCGGTCTGGCGGCGGAAGCCTTCGCTCGCGATCAGCAATTGCTGGGCATAGGTCGTCTGCGGCGAGCGCGCCGCCAGCGTCTCGGCCGTCATCTCCTCGACGCCACGGCCGAACTGCATGACCAGCAGCCGCTCGCACATATGAGCAACGACCGCGAGATCGTGGCTGACCAGGATATAGGTCAGATTGCGCTCCTTGCGCAGCGCCTGGAGCAGGTTCAGCACCTCTGCCTGGATCGAGACGTCGAGCGCTGAAGTCGGCTCGTCGAGCAGCAGGATCTTCGGTTCGAGCACCAGTGCGCGCGCAATCGCCACGCGCTGGCGCTGGCCACCGGAGAGCTGGTGCGGGAAGCGGAAACGGAACGAATTCGGCAGCCCGACATCCTTCATGGCGCGTTCGATGCGCGCCTCGGCATCGTCGATGCCGTGAATGGCCAGTGGCTCGGCCAGCGTATCGTCGACCGTCTTCTTCGGGTGGAGGCTGCCATAAGGGTCCTGGAAGACCATCTGCACGGCGCGATAGAAGGCCTTGTCGCGAACCTTGGGCTGCTTGCTGCCCAGGATCGTGACGTCACCACTCCATTCGCGGTTCAGGCCGGCGAGGACACGCAGCACGGTCGACTTGCCCGAGCCGGATTCACCGACGATGCCGTAGCTCTCGCCGGATGCAACCGAGAAGGAGAGGTCCTTCACGACATGGGAATCGCCGAAGGAGACGTTCAGCTTCTCGACAATGATGGCGGGGTTCATGTTCATGCCAGCCATGCCGGGTCACGTTTCAGGGTGGCGAGCTTGTCCTTGCGATGATCGAGATCCGGCAGGCAGTCGAGCAGGCCGAGCGTATAGGGATGGCGATGGGCGCGTGCGCTCTCGTCGGCAAGTTCGGCGGCCGGCAGCGTCTCCATCGCCTTGCCGCCGTACATGACGATGACGCGGTCGCAGAAGGACTGCACGAGATGCAGGTCGTGGCTGATGAAGATCAGCCCCATGCCGCGGCTGGTGACGAGGTCGTCGAGGATCTTCAGCACCTGCAACTGCACGGTGACGTCGAGGGCCGACGTGGGCTCGTCGGCGATCAGGATGTCGGGTTCGGCGATCAGCATCATCGCGATCATCACGCGCTGCCCCATGCCGCCCGAGACTTCGTGCGGGTAGAGATCGTAGACGCGTGCCGGCTCGCGGATCTGGACCGCTTCCAGCATGGTGAGGCTGCGTTCCCTGGCCTCACGCGAACTCGCCTTGTGATGGACGCGATAGGCTTCGGCGATCTGCTCGCCCACGGTCTTCACCGGATTGAGCGAGAATTTCGGGTCCTGCATCACCATCGAGATATGGCGGCCGCGCAGCTTGCGGCGCGCGCCCTTGTCCATCGTCAGCAGGTTCTGCCCGCGATAGACGAGCTTGTCGGCCTGAACCTCGCCGGGATGGGGGATGAGGTCGAGAATGGCGCGGCCGGTCATCGACTTGCCGGAGCCGGACTCGCCGACAATGCCGAGCCGTTCGCGGCCGAGCGTGAAGGAAAGCCCGCGCACGGCGCGGACAATGCCGGTCGCGGTGTGGAAATTGACCCGCAGATTGTCGAGTTCGAGCAGCGGCTGTTCGATCGGGCTATCTGGTGCGCGCATCATCTCACCTCGCATCCATGACGTCGCGCAGGCCATCGCCCAGCAGGTTGAAGCCGAGCGCGACAACGCAGATGGCTAGGCCGGGGAAGGTCGCGACCCACCACTGGTCGAAGATCTGCTCGCGGCCGGCTGAGATCATCGCGCCCCATTCCGGGATCGGCGGCTGCGCGCCAAGGCCGAGGAAGCCGAGCCCGGCAGCGGTCAGGATGATGCCGGCCATGTCGAGCGTGGACCGCACGATCAGGGATGGCAGGCACATCGGCACGACATGCCTGAGTACGATCCGCCATTGCGACGCCCCCTGCAGCCGGACCGCGGAGATGTAGTCCTGGTTGCGGATGATCAGTGTCTCGGCGCGGGCGACGCGCGCATAAGGCGGCCAGGCCGTGAACGCGATCGCGATGACCGCATTTTCAAGTCCGGGGCCGAGTGCCGCAACGAAAGCGAGCGCGAGCACCAGGCGCGGGAAAGCCAGGAAGACGTCGGTGATGCGCATCAGGACGCGATCGACCCAGCCGCCGAGATAACCTGCAGCAGCGCCGATCAGGAGGCCGATCGGCCCCACGGTGATGACGACGAGCAGCACGATGACAAGCGTGACGCGCGAGCCGTAGACGACCCGGCTGAAGATATCCCGGCCGAGTGAATCCGTGCCGAACCAGTTCGTTGCCGACGGCGGCAGCAGGCGCTTGTCGAGGGCCTGCGCCAGCGGATCATAGGGCGCGAGCAGCGGCGCGAAGGCTGCAGCAAGTAGCAGCAGCAGGACGATGGTCAGCCCGATGACGGCTGCGGGGTTGCGCCGGAACGCGAGCCATTGCCGGTAATACTGGCCAAGCCGTGCCTGACGGCGCGACGCGGGGGAATCGGTGATGAGCCAGGCGGCCCAGCCGGACGAAGTCTGTTCGGTCATGGCCATGTCCTCAGCGCGCCCGCGGATCGGCCAGGCGGCCAATGATGTCGGAGAACAGATTGACACCGATGAAGACCGCGCCAACCACCAGCGTGCCGCCGAGCACGGCGTTCATGTCGGCATTGAGAAGGGAATTGGTGATGTAACGACCGAGGCCGGGCCAGGCGAAGATGGTCTCGGTCAGCACCGAACCTTCGAGCAGGTGCATGTAGGAGAGTGCGATCACCGTCACGAGCGGCACGACGGCGTTGCGCAGGGCATGGCCCCAGATGACCTGCCACTCCGACACGCCCTTGACCCGGGCGGCGATGACATATTGCTGCTGCAGCTCGTTGATCATGAAGCTGCGCGTCATGCGGCTGATATAGGCGACGCTCAGCAGGCCCAGGACGGAGGCCGGCAGGATCAGATGGGAGAAAGCGTCCCAGAACGCATCCCACTCACCTTGCATGGCGGCATCGAGCATGATCACGCCGGTGATCGGCGTCACGAAATCCTGATACGCCACCGAAATACGCCCGGGTCCGCTGACCCATCCGAGCTTGGCGTAGAACAGCAGAAGACCCATGAGGCCAAGCCAGAAGACCGGGATCGAATAGCCGATCAAGCCGATGACGCGGGCGATCTGGTCGGGCCAGCGGCCCTGGTGGACGGCAGCGACGATGCCAAGCGGCACGCCGAGCATGATGCCGATCAGCGTGCCCAGCGTCGCCAGCTCGAGCGTCGCCGGGAAGACGGTCTTGATGTCGTCGACCACGGTGTTCGAGGTCAGTACGGAGCGCCCGAGATCGCCGGTGAAGACCTTGCCGATATAAATACCGAATTGCTGCCAGAGCGGCTTGTCGAGGCCGAGGTCCAGCCGCGCCTTGTCGTAGACATCGGCGGGAGCGCGATCACCGACCACGGCGAGCACCGGGTCGATCGGCATCACGCGCGCGATCAGGAAGGTGACGAGCAGAAGCCCGAACATCGTGATGGCGACCGTGCTGAACTCTCGCCCGGCAATCTTGCCCCAGCGACCCGATTTGCCCGCCCATGTCTCGCGCGATGACGCCATGCAACCAACCACTGTACAAAAGCCCGAAGAAGGGCGCTTCCGGAAGCCACGGCGCGCGGGAATGCAATCCCCTCGCCCGTGGCGCTCAACAGAAAAGAATAGAAATAAGCCCGCCGCAGCCATTTAGCCGCGGCGGGTTCCGTCAGAAGACGTGTCTCAGTTCTTGGAGATCGGCCAGTAGAAGTTGGTGTCGGAGCTCGGTCCGATCACCCAACCCTTGACGTTCTTGCGCTCGGCCGTGACCTCGACCTGCTGGTACATGATCACGAAGGGCGAAACCTTCTGGTGCTCGCGCTGCAGGACTTCATAGGTCGCCTTGCGCTTGGCCGCATCGGTCTCGAGCACGGCGGCCTGGGCGACCTTCGTCATGTCCGGGATATCCCAGGCATTGCGCCAGGCCAGCGTCTTCGACTTCGCATCTTCGCCATTGTTCTCGTTGATGGCGAAGGTCTCGGCATTGGTATGCGGATCGAGATAATCCGGACCCCACTGGCCGATATAGATGTCGTGGGTGCGGGCGCGATACTTGGTCAGCGTCTGCTTGCCGTCGCCCGGGATCAGCTCGAGCTTGATGCCGGCCTGGCCCCAGCTCGACTGGATCGCCTGCGCGATATCGGTGATCGGAGCGACCGAGCGAACGTCCATGGTGACGGTGAAGCCATTCGGCAGACCGGCCTTGGCGAGCAGCTCCTTGGCCTTGGCGGGATCGAACTTGTAAGGCTTCTCGTCAATGGCTCCCAGGAAGCCCTTCGGCAGGAAGGATTCGTGGTGCTTGTAGGTACCCTCGACGATGTTGCGCTCGATCGACTGGTAGTCGACCAGCCACTTCAGCGCTTCGCGGACCTCAGGCTTGTTCAGGTTGGCGTTCTTCTGGTTCAGGCCGAGATAGAGAATATAGCCCTTGTCGCCCTGGACGATCTGGATGTCGGACTTCTCCTTCACAGCGGCGAGCTGGTCCTTGGAGAGGTTGCGGGCCATGTCGATGTCGCCCTTCTCGAGCAGCAAACGCTGCGAGGCCGGCTCGGCGACATGGCGTACGATCACGCGCTTGTTCTTCGGCGCACCCTTGTACC